>JAZQYC010000210.1:0-1312 GCA_045633285.1 Clostridia bacterium
TGACGAACGAGGGTAGTAGCGGTAACGTTCTCACGAGTCAAGCCTGCAAAGTCGTCTGCCGAGTCTACCTCGATCACCTTGTCGTATACCTTGACGGGAAGAATTACGGACTTACCCGAGATAGGTGCGTATACGGTAACCTCTACGGTACCTGCGGTACCTGCCGAGGTCAAGGTGCAGTCAGTATAATCTGCCTTGACTATGCTCGACGATGCGCTGGGAACACCAAGCGTACAGCTGACCTCTTCTCCGTTTAGATAAGCCTTGATAGAGGCTGACTTCGTTGTGGTGTCGTTCACGTCAAGTACTACAGAGCCAGGAGTGATAGTCAATCTGTCAAATACGGTATAAGGTTTGCAAACCTCTTTGCCGTTAAGATTTATTGCCTCTGCCGTGATAGACCATGCTGAGCCCATAGTCTGAGCCTCGGTAATATCAGTATAGCTTTCCGTTGCAGAATCAGCGGAATCCTTGATATAGGCCATGCTTCCGCCTGCTCCTGGCACCGTCGTATAAGTTTTACCAGTAGCAGCGAGGAAATTCTCTACGCTTGAATAGGAAACGACGTTCTGAAGAGAAGCAGGAGATCTATAATAAGTAAAGAGTCCGCCAGTCCATGATGAAGGAGTTCCTGGAGATATCCATGCTATATTCTCAAACCTACCATCGCCTCCCATACGGGCAAGAGCAACACCTGCGCCTCCCGACGAATAACCGTTACCGCTCGTTACGTTGAATACACAGTCCTTAGCGAGTCCACTTTGTCCCTTGAATACGAATCTTGTCGATGCGAAATTGCTTCCCGTTCTAGCTGCTATATGTCCGCGGACGTAGCAGTTCTCAAACGTTCCGCCGTTATCACCAAGAATGTAAGCATAGTCGTAGGGAACTACCGCAATGCCCTCAACGATAAGATTGGATACGTGAGCGTTGTTCTGCTTAAACATTCCGCCAAACACATCCGACGTAGTATTTGAATATTTCTCACTATCCCAACGGTAGTCGTAGCTTACCTTGTGATTCATTGCATCCACCACGCCTCTTACCGTACCGTTAACGACTACGTCACTCGTAAGGTCTACGGATACAGCCTTGATATCTGCGGTATTGAACGCAAAATCGCTGGTAAGATATGCATAGGTATCATCAGTCGTGGTCGTACCAAGAGCCAAAAAGTCTGCCTTATCGTTAACCTCTATGATCTTCTCCCAAACGGTTGCGCTCAAGGTTACCGAGCTACCAGAGTATGAGTGGGTAGCTTTGATCGTAACGTCGCCGTGTCCGCTTACCTGAGATGCTACGCCGTTTGCAA
>JAZQYC010000211.1:0-21292 GCA_045633285.1 Clostridia bacterium
CAAGACGCATACCCATCATTGTTGTTCCCTCCATAATATCACTAAATTATATTTGTCCAATGGACAAACTAATTATATTACCATATAAAATATTTGTCAACCAATTATATGATTTTTTGTAAAAATATTTTTTTTAGAGGAAAGTGGAGGGATTTTTTATTTTAAAAAAATAAAGTGTATAAAAAACGCACCCCGTAAAGCGTGTTGCTTTGGGGTGCGATTTTGAACTTATATTATACGAACATCGAGAATTAAACTACTCCCTGAGCGAGCATTGCGTTTGCTACTTTAATAAATCCTGCAATGTTTGCTCCTGCTACGAGATCGTTCTCCATTCCGTATTCCTTTGCTGCTGCAAACGAATTGGTAACGATATTCTTCATAATATCCTTGAGCTTAGCGTCTACCTCTTCTGCCGACCAGCTGTAACGCATTGAGTTCTGGCTCATCTCTAAGCCCGATACTGCTACGCCACCTGCGTTAACTGCCTTAGAGGGAGCGATAACGACTCCAGCTTCCTTGAGATATTCGATAGCCTCTGCGGTGGTGGGCATATTAGCAACCTCAACGTAGTATTTGAGTCCGTTTGCTACCATGTTCTTAGCGTCCTCGATACCTACTTCGTTTTGAGTAGCGCAGGGCATACATATATCGACCTTGACTTCCCAGGGACGCTTACCTGCTACGAACTTAGCGCCGAACTTATCTGCGTAGTCCTGTACCTTATCACGGCGTGAATCACGCATGGTGAGCATGTAGCTGATTTTTTCGTCCGTGCTGATACCGTCCTCGTCGTAAACGTATCCATCAGGACCTGAAATGGTGACGACTTTTCCGCCGAGCTCGGTGATCTTTTTGACAGTTCCCCAAGCAACGTTACCAAAGCCCGATACTGCAAAGGTTTTGCCCTTGATGCTCTTCTCGCCAAAAGCCTCGAGCATATTAACGGTGTAATAAACTGCGCCAAAGCCCGTAGCCTCGGGACGGATAAGAGATCCGCCGTAGGGGATACCTTTACCGGTGAGAACGCCAACGAAGGTGTCTTTGAGTCTCTTGTACTGACCGAAGAGATAGCCTACCTCTCTTGCTCCTACTCCGATATCACCGGCAGGAACGTCGGTGTCCTCGTCGATATATTTGTGTAGCTCGGTCATAAAGCTCTGACAAAAGCGCATGATCTCCATATCGGACTTGCCACGGGGATCAAAGTCAGCTCCACCCTTAGCTCCGCCCATAGGAAGGGAGGTAAGGCTGTTTTTGAAGGTCTGCACGAAGCCGAGGAACTTGATAACTGCCTCGGTTACTGATGCGTGGAAGCGAAGACCGCCCTTGTAAGGTCCGATAGCGTTGTTGAACTGAATACGGTAGCCTCTGTTGACCTGTACCTTTCCGCTGTCGTCTACCCAAGGTACGCGGAACTTGATGATCCTATCAGGCTCAACCATTCTCTCGAGAACGCCTGCGTTTATGTACTCGGGGTGTTTTTCGAGAACGGGCTCGATAGATGCGAGCACCTCGCTGACAGCCTGATGAAACTCGTTTTCACCGGCGTTGCGCTTGATAACTCTTTCCATAAGATCGTTAAGATATTGATTTTTGAAAGTCATGATATCACTCTCCTAAAAATATTTCTGCTCTTATTTATAATATAGTAAAAAATAAGCTTATATTATATAAAAAACAATATAATCATTATAAAGCAAGCTCTGCTTTTTTGTCAATAAAATGATATGCAATATATATTTTTTTGAAAGAAAAAATAAAGTTTTTAGATAGGATTATTGGAAAAGGAATCAAGCTCGTCAAATATTAAAAATCTTTGGTCAAAAAATATGTAAATGCGTTCCGAGGAACGCATAATGCTATCTTGCGATAGTCGTATTGTCTTCAGTTCTTGATCTAAGCTCAGGAATGGGATTTGGAGACTTTTCAAATCTGTAATCCTCTCCGTTTTTCTCTATTCTGTCTTTTATTACGACGTGACTTGGAACGGTCTCAGGATTGCCGTTGACGGTTTTGTTGTACTTAAAAAAGTTTGCGCCCTTTTCCATTTCGGATACGGGGCAGTATCCCTCCATGCAACCGGTATTATAAACAGTATTTGCAAGTACGTCCCTCACGTAATCTATATTGCTCTCAAGCTTAATGGGAGCAGGGAAATCTCCACCGCAGGGGAATACGCTCTGCCAGGGCTGACCCTCGTATTTTTGAAGGATCGATGCAACGTGAGCAAGGTGTCCACATTCCTCGAGGTAATGCTTGTTCCATATCTCACGGATATATTCGTCGCTTTCTTCTTCACGGCAGGAGTAATACAAGTAGCACTCAACGTATTCGTGCATAAGCCAGCTTTCAAGCCATGAGCAGTTTACGTCAATCAAGCTTCCATACTGAGAAACGTGCTGTTCCTCGATCATAGCGATCTCGGCGTAGAGTTTACGGCCTCTTTCGGTGGGGTAGGTGTTGCCGATATTCATATAGAAGTTCATAGTCTGTTGCTCTGCCGCCGTGATGATATTTACGGTGAGCTTGGTGAATGGGTCAGCCGTATTTGCGCAGATCCATTTCTTGATATCGTCGTAAGGATATCTGTGCTCTGCGATCGTGGGTCTACCCGGAGTGATCTCGGTCATAGCGCCAACAAGTCCGCCTGCCTCTATTCCGTAGTCGTCAAGAAGAAGATTGGAAAAACGGTACAAATGATCAAAGTCCTCTAAAAGCGCAAAGTCAAGCGCAAGCTTTACGCTCTCGTCCTTGACGTGCTTAGCGAGGTTTGCAGTCAGATCAACGGCAAGCTGTTCGTAGCCGATAGTTGTCTCGAGAATATTCTCGTCAAGAGGCTTGAGTGAGGCGATGACCTTTTGCTGTTGTTGTTCACGACGACGAACTCTTGCAAGCTCACGGCGAAGATCGTTGCTTTTACAATGTCTGTGGAACTGGTGCATGAACCAGTTAGCCTCAAATTCCGTGCCGTTCATAAGGATCACACGCGTCTTGGTATAGGGCGAGGTGCGAAGCTTGTCGTAGGGCTTGGAATTGAGCTTGGACCAACTCTGATAGCTATCGTCTATCGGAGTGAATTTTTCAAAAAACGGATTAACCTTTTGCATAAAAATCTCCTTTTTAGGCGTAAGCCTTTTTCTTTTATTGTTTACAAAAAGGAAATGTTTATACGATAGGGCAGAGAAATTGTAAACAAAAATCAATCATTTTAAGTTAGATTTCAGATATTGAAAAATTCGACCAAAGTACCGAAATTTTGACAAATGTTACGCTCTAACACGACTTTGTTAAATAGTAACATTGCTGTGGATAAGTGGGTGGTTATCCACAAAATCAGGCAAGTTATCCACAATCGGGGATAAAAAAGGTGGTTTTTGCACTTTTTCGACAAAAACCACCGTACTATTTATTAAAATTCCACGTATCTTATATTTTAGCTCTTGATCCTAACGAAAATTGCGTCCGCGGAGGAATTTTTCGTAGCTCTTGCTTCGGTCTCAAATTCGGTTAAAGAGCGAATAAAGGTGGAGGGCTTTTTGAATCCGTAGAGTCTTGAGTCAAAATCGGGATAACGCTTGTTAAGTAGATTGAATACGTCTCCAAGATACGCCCATCCGTCGTCGCCTGATACGTCGTTGACTATATCGGTGAGAGCCTCAACGATCTCTTTTTTGCTGGTGACTTCCTTTTTCTCAGGCTCAGCCTTTTCGGGGGTCTCCTCCTTTTTCTTCTTGCTTACGGTCTTTTTTGCCTTGGGCTTTTCAGGTAGAAGCATCTCAAGATATATAAACTTCTCGCAAGCCGTGATGAATGGAGAGGGAGTTTTCTTCTCGCCCATACCGATAACGAGCATTCCTGCCTCACGCAGTCTGACTGCAAGGCGAGTAAAATCGCTATCGCTTGATACCAGACAAAAGCCGTCTACGTTGCCCGAATACAATATATCCATTGCGTCTATTATCATTGCTGAGTCCGTAGCGTTCTTGCCCGTAGTGTAGTTGTACTGCTGGACGGGGGTAATAGCGTAGTCTAAAAGAACCTTTTTCCACGCGTCCCCGTGAGAATCCGTCCAATTACCGTAAATACGCTTGTAGGTTGCCGTGCCGTATTTTGCAAGCTCGTCACAGATATACTTAACGTATTTTGAGGAAATATTGTCCGAATCTATAAGTATTGCTATTTTTTTATCTTCCATATATCTTCCTTTATATCAAAGTCAACGCAAAAATTGCGTGACTACAGATTTTTTATATAATATACACAATTAAATACTTTTTGTCAATCGGGCATTAAAGGGGTGCGCAAGTAATATAATGAATTGTGAAAAATTTTGTAAAAAAAGCATTTTTAGTAGTCTTGATGCTGATATTCAGCGTCTGTTTTGTCTCTTGCTCAAGCGTCATTGGAACAGGAGAGGAGAGCGTATCTACCTATTTGATAACGGCAAACTTAGATAGTGAGAGCATGCTTACGGGAAAGGAGGAGATATCCTACGTCCATAAGGGGGAAAATACGCTGAGCTATATAGCTATGCATCTATACGCAAACGCCTACCAAAAAGACGGCGGTGAGATCAGAATAGACAGCGCTATGATAGAGGGTAAATACACGCCCTTTTCCTTAAAGGGTGAAAACGGTGAAATATTGATACTGCCCTTAAAAGAGGAGCTTTTCCCAGGAGACGAGGTCAAGATATCTCTTGAATACTCTCTGTCTATTCCGCAAAAGGAGGGAAGATTTGGCGCAAGCGGAGACACGGTGCGTCTTACGGGGTGGTATCCTCAGCTTTGCCCGATGATCAGGGGAGAATGGGTCGAAAGCGAGGTTTACGGTGTGGGAGATCATTATTTCTCGGACGTTGCAGACTACGAGGTCAGGCTTACCTTAGCTGAAGATATGGTCGTTGCCTCAAGCGGAAAGAGGGTCAGCTCCGTATCATCAGAAAACAGCGCAACTCACACCTTCAAGGGAGATAAAATAAGAGACTTCGCCTTTGCAATATCTCCTCAGTATCACACCGTGTCTGCTGTCTACGGCTCGACACTTATAAGCGTGTACGCCTTTTCTGAAGAGGAGGCGGAGACCGTGCTTCCGTACGCTCAAAACAGCTTTGCCTTATATAGTGAAAAATACGGCAGGTATCCTCATTCTACCTACGCCGTAGCCGTATGCGAGACCGAAAGCGGAGGAATGGAGTACGACGGCTTGGTGTACGTTAGCCGTGATCTGAAAGGACGGGATCTCGAATACGTAGTTGCTCACGAGACTGCTCACGAATGGTGGTACGGAGCAGTTGGCTCTGATCCGACTAGATACGCTTGGCTTGACGAGGGCTTAGCGGAGTACTCTACCTCTGAATATATAGAAAGGTATTATGGAATAGAAGAAAGGCAAAGAAGGGTCTTTGAAAAGGAGCAGGCGTATTCGAGCTTTTGCGGTGCGCTCAAGAGCATTAAGGGCAGAGGGGATATTCCGATGACAATGAGGGTATGCGACTACGCCTCGAATTATGAGTACGTGACCGTGACCTACGTCAAGGGCGAGCTGTTTTTTGAAACTCTTGCTTCCGTCATGGGAAGAAAGAAATTCGACGAGGGGCTTAAGCGGTACTATTCCTCATACTCTAAAAAAATTGCTACCCCAGACGGACTTTGTGATTGCTTGCAAGAGGTAACCAGATCCTCTCTTTATCCAATATTTGATGCTTGGGAGAGCGGAAAGGTATATTTCGGATCGTAACGATTGCAATTTTACAGCCTTTGTGATATCATAAAAGTAAGGTGGTCAAAAGGTTATGAACGAGCTTCAATCGAGCATTCTCTCTGTCGCGAAAAGACTTGACGAGATATGCAAGAAAAACGATATACCGTATTTCATAATGGGGGGAACGGCGCTTGGCGCAGTTCGCCACGGTGGCTTCATACCTTGGGACGACGATATCGACGTATTTATGACGCCCGAGAGCTTTGATAGATTCAGGGCGGCGGTTAAGGAAGAGGAGGACGGGGAATATTTTGTTGATCTCGTTGGTCTATCTGATAACTTCGTCGAATACGCCAAGTTCAGAAAGAAAAATACTACCTTCATAGAAAGAGTATATATAGATAAGGACGTCAAGCATAACGTATTCGTGGATATTATGCTCCTTAGAAAGCTTCCCGATCTCAAGCTTGCCAAAAAAATATACAGAATGAGCCAGCTCGTTTCCTTTCTCACGATATCGGAAACGGAGTGGAAGCCCAAAAGGGCCTTTCACAAAATATGCAAGAGCCTGTCTCGTGTTCTCCCTCGCAAAAGGATCGCAAATTATCTTCTCAAAAGGTTAGACCGCTACGAAAGGGAAGAAGGCTTTGAGCACTATTGCTATTTTATGTCAAGGGTAAAATTAGAGCAGGGAATATTTCCTAAATCGATATTTGAAAATAGCGTGGATATCAAATTCGAGAATACCACCTTATCTGCCCCCAAGGATATCAGAAAATACCTATCTATCAGATACGGCAATTATATGAAGCTTCCGCCCGTGGAGAGTAGAGAGGGCGAGCACGCGTTCTTTTACGATACGAGCAAGGATTACACCTCGTATATAGAGGATTTCAGAGCAAAATACGCCGTAATTTCTCTAAGACGAGAGCAAAGCGCAGATACCATGGAGCTTTTTGCTGAAAATGGAATTAAGATAGACAAGGGTGTATATCCAAGCGGAGGAGAGATCACTCATATCGGGGACGTTAAGCTTCCTGCGTGCGCAGTCTACCTAAGGGGAAGCGCAGATATTGGAGAGGTAGTTAGATTATTGCGCAAGCTAAAGTCAGGTGAGATGTGCGTGTTTGATATAGACGGAGAGCTATCTCAAAAATCAGTCCAAAGACTGTTGCAGGCGGTAGAGAAATATTCCGTCAGAGTAGAAGATATGGCAAGTCTCAAAAAAAGGTTGCACGGAAAGATTAAGTAATATAAAAGAAAAGCCTTTTACCCTTGCAAAAAAAACAAATATATTATATAATGATAGACAAGCTATATTCGTTTATAGCTTGAGATCGTATTCGTTGGGAGGAAAGCGTGAGAGCAATACTTTTTTCTAAAATAAAAGAAGCTTTGGTTTCCGTTCTTCCCGTGACGCTGATAGTGCTGATATTGTCGCTCACGCCCTTGGTGAATATTTCATTTACCGAGATCGTAGTATTTGCAATATCAGCAATATTTTTGATAATCGGTATCGGTATGTTTAACCTTGGCGCTGACCTTGCTATGACTCCTATGGGCGAGCAGGTCGGATCAGGTCTTACCAAGTCCAAAAAGCTCTGGCTTCTTCTCTCGGTCTCTTTTGTTATGGGACTTTTGATTACGATCGCAGAGCCTGATCTATCCGTTCTTGCAGGTCAGGTAGAGTCTGCGGGAATCGACGGTACTCTTTTAATAGTAACGGTTGGTATCGGTGTCGGACTGTTTTTGCTTTTGTCCATACTTAAGATAGTTTTCAAGATCAATCTTTCCAATCTCTTGATGTTTTTCTATATGCTACTTTTTATGCTGAGCGCCGTGCTTATCGAGGGTGGTAAGGCAAACTTTTTGCCGATGGCGTTTGACTCGGGCGGAGTTACGACAGGTCCTATCACCGTACCCTTTATCATGGCTCTTGGCGTGGGCGTTGCGCTCACTATCGGTGGCAAAAATTCAAGTGAAAACAGCTTCGGTTTAATTGCAATGTGTTCGATCGGACCTATGCTTGCAGTTTTGGTTCTTGCTCTTTCGGGTGGAGATGGTAATCCCAATTTTGCCCTTGACCTTGCAGAATACGACGTTACGACCAAGATTGGCGCAGAGCTTTTCCATATAATAGGAGATACCGTTTTGGAGGTAGGCAAGGCGCTTGGCTTGATAGTACTCTTTTTCGTAGTATTGCAGATAACCGTGCTTAAGCTTCCCAAGCAAAGGATTAAGAAGATAGTCGTAGGTATCGTGTATACCTTCCTTGGTCTTGTGATATTCCTGTCTGCGGTGTCGGTAGGATTTTTGCCGATAGGCTTCAAGCTCGGTCAGGAGATAGCCTCGCTTAGTGAGGTTGCTCTCGTTCTGTTTGCTTTCGTTATCGGATTCGTGGTAGTTCTTGCCGAGCCTGCTGTACACGTTCTCAATAAGCAGGTAGAGGAGATCACGGGCGGTACTGTAACCAAAAAATCTATGCTTATCGCTCTTACGATAGGTGTTGGAGTGTCGATAGGCTTGTCGGCTATTCGTATTATATTTGATTTCTCGGTGCTGTACTATTTAGTGCCCGGATACTGTATCTCCTTGGGACTGTCCTTTTTCGTTCCCAAGATGTACACCGCTATTGCGTTTGACTCAGGTGGAGTTGCAAGCGGTCCGTTGACTTCGAGCTTTATTCTCCCTCTTGCGATAGGAGCGTGTTACGCTCTGCACGGAGCAAGCGAGATACTTTCTCTTGCGTTCGGAGTGGTCGCTATGGTCGCTATGACCCCTCTTATTACGATACAGGCGCTTGGTTTCAGAGCCGTAATGTACAAGAAAGTTCGTGACAAGCTCGTTTTGAAGCGTATTCTGTCTGCCGACGACGAGCAGATAATCAATTTTATGTGAGGAGATTATGGCAGAGAGTAAATTAAAATCAAAAGCGCCCAGACAAAGATCAGCAAGTCGTCAGAGCGCAGATAAGAGCAAAAATAAGGTAGATTCCAATAGACTTAAGCTCCTCGTTACGGTAATTGATAGAAGCAAGGCGGAGTTTTATGCAGACCTCATACAGTCCTTTGAGGTTAATATGCAGATGATGGTGCTTGGCAGGGGAACTGCGAAGCAAGAGATACTTGAGGTGCTTGGACTTGACGGCTCGGAAAAGACGGTAATCTTTTCGGTCATAAAGGAAGAGAGGCTAAAGGACGCTCTCGAAGCCTTAGAGGAGAAATTCCGCACGATAAAAAATGGAAAGGGTATAGCATATACCATTCCGATGTCGAGCGTTATAGGCGCGGCGATATACGCATTCTTGTCAAATAACGAAAACGCAGTAAAAGGGGAATAGTAGAATGAAAAAAAGTGGGCATGAGCTTATATTATGTATAGTTAACGAGGGCTTTTCTGAGGCCGTTATGGACGCGGCGAAAGAGGTCGGAGCAAGAGGCGGTACTATTCTTCACGCAAGAGGTACTGCGAATATGGAGGCTGAGGAGTTTTTCAAAATAACCATTCAGCCAGAAAAGGAAATGGTAATGATCATAGTTCCATCAAAGATCAAGGAGGACGTTCTGCACGCTCTTTATAAGGCTGTCGGGCTCAAGACCCCCGGTCAGGGAATAGCCTTTTCAATGCCCGTTGACGACGTTGTTGGTCTTTCGGTAGAGGAATAAAATAAATAGCTCGTTCAGCTTAAGCCTTGGAACGAGCTATAATTTTCTATAATTCAATAAAAAAACGCTTTGGTTAATCTCCAAAGCGTATCTTTTATTTAGCAATTTATTAAGCCTTGCCTGCGCAACCGAGAACGTTTACGAGCTTGTGTCTTACGATCTCCTTGATGTTTGCTCTTGCGGGCTTGAGGTACTCTCTGGGGTCGAACTTGTCGGGATGCTCAGCGAAGAACTTACGGATAGTACCGGTCATAGCGAGTCTGAGGTCAGAGTCGATATTGATCTTACATACCGAAAGCTTAGCTGCCTGACGGAGTTGCTCCTCGGGTACGCCGATTGCGTTGGGCATCTTGCCACCGAAGGTGTTGACCATCTCTACGTATTCCTGAGGAACTGAAGAAGATCCGTGGAGTACGATGGGGAATTCGGGAAGACGTTTGCAAACCTCTTCAAGAATGTCGAATCTGAGTGCGGGGGGAACGAGTATACCTTTCTCGTTTCTGGTGCACTGTTCGGGCTTGAACTTGTATGCGCCGTGTGAAGTACCGATTGCGATTGCAAGTGAATCAACGCCGGTTTTCTGAACGAACTCTTCTACCTCTTCGGGTCTAGTGTAGGACTCTTTGCCGTGTTCTACCTTAACGTCGTCCTCGATACCAGCGAGAGTTCCAAGCTCACCCTCAACTACTACGCCGTGATCGTGAGCGTACTCAACTACCTTCTTGGTGAGAGCGATGTTCTCTTCAAAGGAAAGGTGTGATCCGTCGATCATAACTGAGGTGAATCCACCGTCAATACAAGCCTTACAGGTCTCAAAGTCAGGACCGTGGTCAAGGTGAAGTGCTACGGGAATCTCGGGACACTCAAGTACAGCTGCCTCTACGAGCTTAACGAGGTAGGTGTGGTTAGCGTATGCTCTTGCGCCCTTGGAAACCTGAAGGATAACGGGGGAGTTCTCTTCTTTACAAGCCTCGGTGATACCCTGAACGATCTCCATATTGTTTACGTTGAAAGCGCCGATAGCGTATCCGCCCTCGTATGCCTTCTTAAACATTTCTTTGGTTGTTACTAATGCCATTTATGTGACCTCCAAAAATAAATTTTTAAAAAAACCTTTAATATTATAGCACTATTTTTTGCGCTTGACTACCTTTTTAGGCTTAATTTTATACAATTTTTGACAAAACCTTGAGGTAGGATTCAAGTTCTATCCTTGCAAGAGTCAGATCGTGCTCTTTATAGTTACCGCATTCTTTCGCGGTGTTTCCGGGAATATCCTCTATAAGGAGAGCCTTTTTGATGCAATCAACGGTCAAGTTGATCGCGTCATCTCTCTTGATATTGCGCAAAAGCAGATAAAATCCCGTTCTACAGCCCATCGGACCAAAATACAGAACGCTCTCTTTAAGCTCGGAGTTTCTGTACGTCGTTGCAAGCAGATGCTCTATGGTGTGGCTCGCCTCGGGAGAGATATAGTCTCCGCCGTTTGGCGTTTTGAATCTCAGATCGTAGGTTACGACGTCACCCTGCACGGTAGAGAGATAAAAGCCCTTGTCGTGATCGAAATGATCTATTTCAAAGGAATGTATCTTTTTCATTGAATATCGTTTTGCTTAGCGAGAATATCTATATAGTCACGGAGTCTATCAAGATCGTCTCTCGTGTAGTAGTCGATGTATATTCTACCCTTGGTGTCGTTGCCGATAGCGCGTACCTTGGTTGCAAGAACGTGTTGCATATCGCTGATAAGCGTTCTGAGCTCTACGCTCTGAGCCTCCGTGCTTGCCTTTTTATAACGCTCGGGGTTGAGATATCTTCTGACTTGTTTTTCAAGATCTCTTACGGTGAGCTTGCCCTCAGCGGCTTGCGTTGCAAACTTGATCTGAGTCTCCTGATCGTCAACTACGACCAAGGCTCTTGCGTGACCCGAGGAAAGCTTACCGGATCTCACCAGCTCGATAACGGGGGGAGTAAGGGAGAGAAGACGGAGTATATTGGTAACTGCCGATCTGCTCTTTCCGATACGCGAGGCTACGGTCTCCTGCGTGCAGTCGTAGTGATCCATAAGCTGTTTGATAGCAAGAGCAGCCTCTATCGGGTTGAGATCCTCTCTTTGAAGGTTTTCAATAAGGGAGATCTCCTTGACCTGACGGGGATTGTAGTCACGGATAATCACGGGTAGGGTCGTAAGTCCTGCCATACGGGCAGCGCGAAAACGACGCTCACCTGCAATGATCATATATCTACCGCCACCCGAGGGAATGACTACGATAGGCTGAATAACACCGTGGATCTTGATAGATTCGGAAAGCTCTCTGAGGGGATTCTCCTCAAAGGTCTTTCGGGGCTGATCGGGATTGGGGTCAATCAAATAAACTGATACCTGAGAAATTCCGTCGCCCTCAACTGTCGTTCTGACAGGAGTTTTTACGATCTCTTTGTCTTCTTCGGTGAGAAGAACGCTATCCTCTTCTATATCCGAAAAGAGCGCCTCTAAGCCCTTTCCTAAACCTTTCTTTGCCATATATCCTCCTTAGCTCTTCAGCTTGTGACGAGCCATAAATTCTTTTGTAAGCGCGTTGTACGCCTTAGTTCCCGAACAGCTTTTGTCATATAGCGCTACGGGGAGACCGTGGCTTGGCGCTTCTGCCAAACGGATATTACGTGGAATAGCCGTCTGGTAAAGTTTTTTACCGAAAAATCTTGCGACCTCCTGGGTAACTTGACGGGAAAGATTGTTTCTGTTGTCGTAAAGAGTAAGAACTACGCCGTCTATGTCAAGGTCGGGATTGAGATGCTTCTTGACGAGCTTGACCGTATTCATAAGCTGTGCTAAGCCCTCGAGAGCAAAGAATTCGCATTGAATAGGTATTAGCACGCTACCTGCAAAGGTAAGAGCGTTGACCGTCAAAAGCCCGAGAGAGGGGGGACAGTCTATAAAAATAAAATCAAACTTGCTCTTGATCTGAGAGAGCTTGTCCTTTATGACGTACTCTCGTCTTGATTCTATACCAGCAAGCTCGACCTCAGCGCCTGCAAGATCAAGGTTCGCAGGGAGAACGCGGAGCGTATGTATCTTCGTTCTCTGATAGATAGACGTATCGAGAGGATCGGCTCTGCCGACGATGATATCGTAAACCGATTTGTTAGCCTTGGTTTTTTCAATTCCAAGACCAGAGGTGGCGTTTCCCTGAGGATCCATGTCGATAACGAGCACCTTGTATCCCTCGAGACTCAAGCACGCTGCAAGGTTGATACAGGTAGTGGTCTTGCCGACACCGCCCTTCTGATTTGCAAAAGCAATAACTTTTCCCATAAGTACCTCTTCTGAGTAATAAAAAGCTTATTTAATAGATTATAACACAAAAAGTGTAAAATTTCATCAATTTTGCACTTTAATTTTGTCTAAAACTCAAAATTATCCTATCGGCTTGATTCTGGGCTTGTTTTGTCCCCTTGGATAAGACCTTGGAGTAGGTGCGCATTTGCGCACGAGTATCAAAGATCTCGAGTCCGCAAACTCCCCAAGTGAATAGGTGTGCACGCGTTCAACTCTTCCGCCAAGAATTTTGAGAGCTTTTTCGGATATAGATATTTCCTCCTCGCTCGTCTTGTACGCTACGAACAGTCCGCCTACCTTAACCAAGGGAAGACAGTATTCAAGAAGAGTAGGAAGAGAGGCAACCGCCCTTGCCGTCACTATATCAAAGCTCTCCCTCATATTTCCAGCGCCGATATCCTCGGCTCTTGACTGAATAGCGCGAGCGTTAGTCAGAGAGAGCATACCGATAGCGTCGTTTAAATAGTTGACCTTTTTCATAGTAGCGTCAACGAGGGTAAAGTCCGCTCTCGTCGAAATAGCAAGGGGGATCGCAGGAAAGCCACCTCCCGAGCCGACGTCGCAGACCTTAGAGTTCTCTTCGATGAAGGGGATAGCAACTAAACTGTCCGCAAAATGCTTGATAGCAGCCTCCTCCTCGCTCGTTATACGGGTGAGGTTAATCTTTTGATTATAATCGGTGAGTATCCTATAAAAATCCGCCATTTTCTGCACGGATTCGTCCGATACTGAGATATTTGCGCAGGTAAGCGCATTTTTTAAAATTTCTATCATATAAACAGTATAAAACAAATTACAAAATTTTGCACTTGTTTTGAGCATAGTATTGCAAAAAAGTCCAACTTATGTTAGAATTTATTTGAAAGGAGCTGATATGGATATTTTTGAAGCTATTGACAAAAGATACAGTTGCAGAAAATACAAGCCTGAGAAGGACGAAAGGGAAAAGATTTTGACCATGATCGAGCAAGCAGGCAAGTCTCCGTCTGCGTGTAACAGTCAGCCTTGGCATTTCGTGGTAGTGGACGACGAGGAAAAGCGCGAAAAGATCGCAAAGGCTACCCAAAAGGGAGCAATAGGAATCAACAAATTTGCTGACTGTGTTCCTGCTTTTATCGTTATAGTCAAGGAATCAGGCGGTATGACCTCAAGAATAGCCAAGCTCGTTTCCTCGAGAGATTATTCTCCGTTTGATCTCGGAATAGCTACCGAGAGCTTGGCTCTCTCAGCAAAGGCTCTCGGGCTTGATACCTGTATAATGGGTTGGTTTGATGAAAAAAAGGTAATGGAGACCTTGTCCTTGCCAAAAGGCAAGACGCCCGAGCTTATTCTTGCGGTCGGATACGCAGAGGGAGATGGCAAAAATCCCAAGAAAAAAGAAATTGACGAGATATGCTCGTTTAACGCATACGGCAAAAAGGAGGACAATTAAATGCTGGAATTTCTTAACGACAATATAGGCTTATTTACCTTGGTGCTTGGAATAATCGTAATAGTTTTGCTCGTGAAGCTTGCTGTTCAGAGCAATTCTCTTACCAAAAATCTGGTTACCAAGAAGTTTTCATTTGAAAATCTTTACGAGACTGACAAGGACACGGGCGAAAAGGAGTTCGTTCTCGTGCTCGCTAACAAAACGCTCAACGACACGAGCATCACGGACGTTGGCTTTATGCTTGATAGTCAGACCTTTTCGTACAACGAGGAGTTCCGCGCTCAGAACGATTTCGTTTCGGGAGACAAGGCGGTCGTTACTCAGAGAAGCTCGTTGAAGCTTATTATAAGGCTCGTTGACCTTGAAAAGACTCTCTTTAAGCATAAAAGATGCGCTAAGATCAAAAAGCTCCGCGCATACGTCGTGGATAGCTCGGGATATATGATCTCAGCTCCCGTCAAGAGAATACAGAGAATAGTTCGCGAGGACTACAAATCTATGCTCAACGCCCAGAGACTTATTCGTATAGAAAATGCAAAGGAGAGCGGTGTTCGTCCTGCTTTTTCAGATGTTTTAAAGGGATTTTTCGTTACCAAGAAGACCAAGAGAACGCCTGCCGTTATAGTTGAGGCGGTCAAAATTCTTCCCGAGATAGAAGAGCCAGTCAAGATAGCGGGAGAGATAGAGGAGTTCATAGCAAGCGAAACGGGCGCAGACGTTGAGCCAGAAATCATCAGCGAGGAGACTATCATCGAGGAAAAAATCGAGACGAAAGAGCCCGAAAAAGAGAAAAAGCCCGACAACGGCAAGAAGAAAAAGGCTGAAGATAAAGAATGAAGATAACAGATCTGACCTGCTCGTACGAGAGCAAGCGTATATACGATAATTTTTGCCTTGAGCTTGATGATAAAAAGGTCACAGCCCTTCTTGGACTCTCGGGAGTTGGTAAGACCACTTTTTTGAATATCGTGGCAGGAATTACCCCCTATACCGGCACGGTTGAGGGAGCAGGCAGAATAAGCTATATGTTTCAGGAAAGCAGGCTTATTCCGACCCTTACGGTCAAGGAGAATCTTCTTTATATAGCAGGAGAAGAAAACTCTTCGGACAAAATTGATCGCTTGCTCAATATGGCAGGGCTTGAGGGGGAGAGGGATAGCTTTTCTCACGAGCTGAGCGGTGGTATGGCAAGCAGAGTGAGCTTAGTCAGAGCCTTTTTAAAAGAGAGCGATACACTCCTTATGGACGAGCCTCTACGCTCGCTTGACGGTGTGACGGCAAGCAAGATAAGGGAGCTAATTAAGAGTTTTCTTATAGAGTATCCACGCACGGTGTTGCTCGTGACGCACGATACACGTGAGGCGATCGAGCTGTCGGACAGAATACTCGTTTTAAAGGATAATCCCGTCACGATTTATAAGGATATAAGGGTGGCAGGAGATCTGACTGAGGATCAGAGATATTCGATCGAGAGAGATATTCTCAGCTCTATCTGATCAGTCAAAGGGCGATAGCTCGGTAGATTCGCCCGTTTTATAGTAAATTTTGAGTGAATACTCTTCGCTAAGCGTTGCGAGGAGTATTTTCTTTAGATTGATTCCACGAGAGTCGAGCTTAGATATGAGCCATTTTGCGTCCTTTTCCATAATACTGAGGTTGTTTTCCATAATAACTCCGTCAACGACGACGTTAGCAACGGGTGATGCGGGCTCGGGCTCTATGTTCATATCCTCGGGAGTGAGGGGACGGGTAAGCGAGGTCGGCAAAAAGGAAAACTGTCCGTTGGTTTCCATGACGGCGTAGGATATCTTGGATATATCGAAATATCCTTTCGTGCGAGCCTCGGCGAGAAATTCGTTGACGTCCACTTTAGCCTTAGAGAGATTTTGGGACAAGAGCTTGCCGTCCCTGATGAGGAGAATTGGCGTTCCGATCAGGAATCTTCTTGCCCGTATGGATTTCATCGACAATATTGATATTAGAATTGATACTATAGCGTATACTATAAGCGCAATTATCGGAAAGTGTACGGGATTGGAGGAAATTGCAAGCTCTGCGCCGATAGAGCCGACCGTGATACCCACCACGTAATCAAAAAACGATAGCTGTGATATCTGCTTGTTTCCCATTAGTTTAGTGAGGGTAAAAAGCACGACCACGGAAAGTAACGATTTTAAGAGCACGGCGATAATGTCCTCCATTATCAGCTCCGTGCTTGCATAAGAAAAATAACCTGTAAGCATACGAACTCCTTTTTGAGAGTTTATTGCCCGTGATAGATAAAAATATTCAAAAAGCGTGATAAAAAAGAGAGATCCTCTCAGTAATTACCTGAAAGGATCTCTTTTCGTGTATTTTTGATATTCGTTTAAGCCTCTGCGCCGATAACTGCCTTGATACGTCTGACACCGCTTGAGGAGGACTGCTCCTTGGTGATTTTAAAGGATACGAGGTCTCCCGTATTGGGTGCGTGAGGTCCACCGCATATTTCCTTGGAAACGTTTCCGATCGTGTACATCTTGACTACGTCGCCGTATTTGCTCTCAAAAAGTCCTATAGCGCCCTCAGCCTTAGCCTTTTCTACCGTGGTCTCCTCGCAGATAACGTCTATTTTTTGGTTGATAGCCTCGTTAACGAGCTTTTCGACCTCCTCTATCTCTTCCTTTGTCATAGGTCTGCCGAAGCTGAAATCGAAGCGGAGACGCTCTGCCGTGATATTGCTACCACGCTGAGCAACCTCTTCTGAAAGCACCTTACGAAGAGCTGCGTGCAGAAGGTGAGTAGCGGTATGAAGCCTTGCAGTCTGCTCGGAGTGGTCTGCAAGACCGCCCTTGAATTTCTGCTCTGCGCCTGCTTGACTCTTTTGCTGATGCTCTGCAAATGCAACCTTATAAGCGTCGAGGTCTACCGTCATATCGCGCTCCTTTGCAAGCTCGGTAGTGATCTCTACAGGGAAGCCGAAAGTATCGTAGAGGCGGAATGCGGTTTTACCGTTGATTACGCTTCCACCTGCCTTTTTGATAAAGAAGGAAACCTTTTCAAATTCCTTGAGACCCTGCTCGAGAGTCTTGCCGAAGCGTTCCTCTTCAAGCTTAAGCTCGCTAACGATCTTGTCTGCATTTCTGCCAAGCTCGGGATATACGTCCTTGTACTGGTCGATATAGAGCTGAGCAAGAGTGCAAAGTGCGCCTGCAGGAAGATCAAGCTTCATTCCGAATCTAACAGCTCTTCTGATAAGTCGTCTCAAAACGTATCCCTGATCTACGTTAGAGGGAGTAACGCCTCTGTCGTCACCGATAATAAATACCGAGGTTCTCGTGTGATCGGCAACTATTCTCATTGCCCTCGTGATCTCCTCGCTCTCGGTGTAGGATTTGCCCGAAAGGGATTCAAGCAAATTGATAGCAGGCATAAAGATATCGGTCTCGTATACCGATTTTTTGCCCTGAAGAATACAAATAGTACGCTCAAGACCCATACCGGTATCAACGTTTTTGCGAGATAAGGGCTCGAAATTTCCCTCCTGAGTCTTGTTGTACTGCATAAATACGTCGTTCCATATCTCGAGATATTTACCACAATCACAAGCAGGAGAGCAATCAGGTCCGCAGGGCTCTTTGCCGTTGTCTATGAACATCTCGGTATCAGGACCGCAAGGACCGGTGATTCCGGCAGGTCCCCACCAATTGTTTTCCTTAGGTAAAAAGAAGATACGATTCTTAGGAATACCGCACTCCTCCCAAATTTTAGCAGCTTCCTCGTCTCTGGGACAGCTTTCGTTGCCGGCAAATACGCTGACAGCGAGCTTCTCAACGGGTATTTTAAGCTCCTCGGTCAAAAACTTGAAGCTCCACTGAATAGCTTCCTTTTTGAAATAATCTCCGAGCGACCAGTTGCCGAGCATTTCAAAAAAGGTAAGGTGCGATGCGTCTCCGACCTCGTCGATATCGCCCGTTCTGACACATTTTTGTACGTCGGTAAGACGAGTACCTGCAGGGTGCTTAGCGCCGAGAAGGTAGGGAACGAGAGGGTGCATGCCTGCCGTCGTGAAAAGCACGGTAGGATCGTTCTCGGGTATAAGAGAAGCAGAGGGTATTACGCTATGTCCTCTTTCTGCGAAAAAGTCGAGATATTTTTTTCTTAATTCGTTTGCTTTCATAATGCGCTCCGTAATAAGTTAAATCAATTTATTATATCAACAAGCCGATTTTTTTGCAACTTTTTGGAGCGTGTTTAACGTAATATAAATAATTTATAAGCTGAATTTAAAACAATATTTATAAAATTTTTTATCTTGACCCGATTGGCTTGCAAAAAAAAGCTTTTTGTTGTAAACTATTTTACAATGGAGAAGGAGGCTCTTATGGGTTTGTTCAGTAGATTCAAAAAGCAAATGCTCAAGGTAGTAGAGTGCACGGACGACACCTACAATACTATCGTTTACAAGTATCCGATTTCCGATAGATACGCTCTGATGAAGGGCTCACAGCTTATAGTCAGAGAGTCTCAGGAGGCAATATTCGTAAGTGAGGGCAAGATTGCCGACGTTTTTCAAGCGGGCAGATACGAGCTTGACACCAAGAATCTCCCCGTTATTACCAAGCTTTTAAGCTGGAAATACGCCTTTGAAACGCCTTTTACGGGCGATATATATTTCGTAAATACCAAGCAGTTCACCGGTCTTAAATGGGGCACGCAGAATCCCGTTATGATGAGAGACAAGGACTTTGGTATGATCAGATTGCGTGGCTACGGCACGTACGCCTTTAAGGTCAAAAAGCCTGAGATCTTTATGAGAGAGGTATTCGGCACGATGCGCTCTTACGCTACCTGCGATATACAGGATTATCTCAAGAAGATCATAGTCAGCTCTCTTACCGACGCTATCGCAGAGTCCAAGATCCCTGCTCTCGACCTTGCAAGCAGTTACGACGAGATAGGAGATTATACGAGGGCAAAGCTTAGTGAAAAATTCGACGAATACGGCTTAGAGCTAACAAGCCTCGTGGTTGAGAATCTTTCTCTTCCCGAGGAGGTCGAAAAGGCTATGGATACCCGTACCTCGATGGGAGTTATGGGAGACAAAATGGGTACGTTTACTCAGTATCAGACAGCTAAGGCAATAGGAGACGCCGCTCGCAATCCTTCGGGGGGAGCAGGCGCAGGAATAGGCATCGGCGCAGGCTTTGGTATGGGCGGACTTATGGCAAAGACTGTATCGGAATCCTTAAACGCTCAGTCAAAAGCGGAAGACGGCGTACCTTGTCCTAAGTGTGGAGCTACTCTCAAAAAAGGGGCGAAATTCTGTTCGGAGTGCGGAGAAAAGCTTGCTCAGACTAAAATATGCGCTAAGTGTGGCGCAGAGATAAAAAAGAGCGCTAAGTTCTGTCCCGAATGCGGAGAGGCGTGTAAGAGCACCAAGACCTGCTCGTGCGGAGCAGAGGTTAAAGCCAGCGCTAAATTCTGTCCTGAATGCGGTAAGCCCGTATAATTATGACCGAGAATAGCAATAAACTCAGTAGCGTAGACGATTATAGCTGTCCGTCGTGCGGAGCAGACCTTGCCTACGATCCGAAATCGGGCAAGCTCGTATGTGACCATTGTGGAAACAGCGAGAGTATTAGCTCCGTGTCTACAAATCACGAGAGAGATTTTTTCTCGGGAGTGAGCGAGGATAACTTTTGGCAGGAAGAGGCTATTTCCTACGAATGCGAGAGCTGTGGCGCTGTTACCGTTATGAACAAGGGCGAGATAGCAGGGCATTGTCCCTTTTGCGGATCGGTCAAGGTCATTTCGGTTAAGGATCAAGCAGGTATCAAGCCTACTGCGGTCATACCTTTTGCCTTTGATAAAAAGGACGCTGAGGCGTATTACCGTAAGTGGATAAAAAATAAGCTTTTTGCCCCCTCTAAGGTCAAGAAGAATTTTGAGCCTAACTCGGTCAACAATATTTACGTTCCGTGCTGGACGTACGACACGGTGTCTGCCTCGAGCTATTACGGCAGAGTAGGTAAGTATTATACGGTCGTCGTCGGTAGCGGAAAAAAGCGCAGAACGGAAAGACGTATCCGTTGGTACACGGTATCAGGTAGTTACGATAGGAGCTTTGACGATCTTGCTATCGAGGCGTCGAGCTTTATAGATCAGCAGAGATTTGAAAAGATTATGCCCTACGATACCAACCACGCCTACGATTACGACGGCAGATATCTTGCAGGAGCAAGAGCGGAAAGATACAGGGTCGGCATAGCGGACGCGTTTGATATCGCTAAGGTCAAGATGCATTCCGTGATAAAGAGTGAGATCATCTCAAAGCATAACGCAGACGTAGTTGATTATATGAACGTAAACGTCACGTACAAAGAGGTGCGTTATAAATACGTGCTTTTGCCGTTATGGGTATGCTCGTTTGCCTACAATAAGAAAAAGTACGATTTCTTCGTGAACGGACAGACGGGAAAGACCTCTGGCAAAGCTCCCGTGTCGCCGTGGAGAGTGCTCGTTGCCGTGCTTTTGGGACTTTCTGCCGTGGCTTTAATATTTTGGCTTATAGCCTCGGGCAACGCCTGACGCTTTTAGTATATATTATATATTGTATTTAATTATTGATTACATTTTTAAAAAGGAGATACAAAAATGGCTAATATCACCAAAGATATGCTTATCGTAGACGCTCTCCGTGAGGGCAACGTAGAGAAAATGGCAGAAGTTCTTCGTAACTTCGGAATGCATTGCTTAGGCTGTGCTCTTGCTCGTGGCGAAACCATCGAGGAGGCTGCGGCTGTACACGGTGTAGACGTAGACGAAATGGTAGCAGCGCTCAACGAAGCTGCAGATATGTAAGAGGTAAATAGTGACTGACGTAAACAAGATCTGGAAAGAGGCTCTTACGAATATCGAGGCTAACCCCGATATTCCTACCGTGAGTTACGACGTCTGGATAAAGAATCTCGAGCCTTATTGCATTGATAGCGGGGAGTTTATACTCGTCGCTCCTTCAAGCTTTGCAAAAAGGGTAGCTACGGATAATTATCTTTCCAGAATTTACGAGGCTGTCAAGCTCGTGCATCCCATGGTGCTTGGACTAGCTATCATCACCGAGGACGAAAAGGAAAAGTATAAGTCCAGCGTCACGCCTGAGACAAAAAA
>JAZQYC010000212.1:0-2246 GCA_045633285.1 Clostridia bacterium
TCGAGCATAGCGGTAGACTCGTCGAGAACGAGAACGCTGGGCTTCAAGGCAAGAACGCCTGCAATAGCGATCCTCTGCTTTTGACCGCCCGAAAGCTTAGTCGTGCTTCTTTTGCGGTACTCGCTCATACCAACGGCGTCAAGCGCCCACTCGATGCGTCTTCTTATTTCCTCTCTCTCAACGCCGATATTTTCAGGGCCGAAAGCGATATCGTCCTCGATAATGCCTGCAACCATCTGATTGTCGGGGTTTTGAAAAACGAGACCGACCTTTTTTCTGATATCGAATATTCTCTCCTCGTCCGAGGTCAAAACGCCGTAAACGCTCACCGTACCGCTATTTGGGATAAGTAAGCCGTTGAGTAGCTTGGAAAGAGTGCTCTTTCCGCTACCGTTTCTGCCAACGATGCACAAAAACTCGCCCTCTCTTATAGAGAGGTCGAGACCGTTGACCGCAGGGAATTTGCCGTCCTCGTATTTGTAGCTGACTGAATCAAGTGTGATGACGTCCATACGAAAAATTATACCACAAGCCTAAGCAAAAGGCAAATATTTTGACAGCTGTCTAAATTTCAAGATATTTCACGGGCATACGACGCTTGTGCTCGGAGCGTCTGTGCATACCCTCTATCTTTTCCTTGTCCTCAGGCGACGCCTCGCCCGTCAAAAGATAGGTATCGACAGCGTTATAGGTGATACCCATCTCCTGCTCGTCCGTCTGACCGTCAAAAAGAGCGGCAGAGGGAGCTTTCGTCCTGACAGCAAGAGGAGCGTTTAGATATTCCAAAAACTCGTACACCTCGCGTACGGTAAGATCGGATATGGGATTGAGATCGCAACCGCCGTCACCGTGCTTGGTAAAGTAACCAAGATAAAGCTCGCTACGATTACCCGTGCCTGCAACGAGAAGATTCTCACTTGCGCCGATAGCGTACAAGGTAGTCATTCTGACTCTTGGGTTGATATTGGCAAGAGCAAGAGGGGTAAATTCCGTTATACCGTCAAGAGACTTTTCGACCGCCTCACGAACGGGAGAAATATCAACGACACGGGTCTCGATACCGAAGTAATCGGCAACCTCCTTGCCGTCTCTCATATCCTCTTCAAAGTTACGCCTCGACATACAGGGCATGATGACGCCCACCGTGTTATCCACGGCAGCCTTGCAGAGCGCGCCAACGAGAGCGCAGTCTTTGCCACCGCTGTTACCGAAAACGATACCCTTAGCGCCGGCGCTTTTGACAGTTGAGCGGATAAACTCAACGCGTTTTTCAAATTCTTCCTTGTAATTACGCATAGTCCACCTCAATACCATTTTACACCAATAAGCCTATTCCGTCAATTTTTTGTGGGTGGTAGGTCAAAATTTGTCAAAATATCTCACCCTATGCTCACTCTCCGAGACCTCTTTGGCAAAAAAAGCGTATTCCTCGGTTTTCTCAGTAAAATACCTTCCGGCGAGGCTCTCACCAAGCGTTTTGGACAAAAAACCGCTCGATTCGGATATTCTGAGCGCCTCTATCGGGTCAAAGGGCAGTCTTGGAGTAACTCTTTGAAGAGAGGGCGTGAGCTCCACGGTCTCCTCTCGAAGAGTAAGCCCCCCTTCTACTCCCATTATCCCTGCCTGAATAAGAGCGGAGAAAAAAATATATGGATTTCCCGAAAGGTCTCCGTAATCAAAGCTTAATTTAAGCCTTTTTTGATCTTTTTTTAAGCAAAAGAGAGAATCCGCTCCGTAGCACAAATATCCCGAAAAGTCCTTGAGCCTCAAAAAAGAATTTGCGCTCTGATTACTCATGCAGAGCGTCTCGGGAGAATGCAAGATTATCCCCTCTGAAAAGCTCTCCATTCTTTCTCCCGACAGCTCGAGAGTGATAGTCACCCCTCTACCGCTCTCGGAAAATATAGGCTTTGGCATAAAAGTCAGATCTAAGCCTAAGCCCCTTGCCACTCTTTTTGCAATCACCCTGATCATGGTGATATAGTCACATATATCGTGAGCCGTGCCTTTCGCGCGAAGAGCTATTCCCCTCTCGAAAAGATAGCTCAGCTCTACCTCGATACCGATCTTATCAAGCTCACTCAAAAGGATATGGACGAAGCGCTCGATCTTCTCGTCTATAATAGGCTCGAGAGGGTGTAGCGCTATCGGCTCGACTTTATCCCCAATTTTTTCAAAAAGGTGGATAAATGTATCGCAAACGACAGTAAGTGTAATTCCAAAATCTTGAAGCGCCTTTTCCTTGG
>JAZQYC010000213.1:0-3442 GCA_045633285.1 Clostridia bacterium
GTCCTCGTAGATCTTGGTCGAGGGTATTTCTCCCTTAATGATCTTACAAAAAATACAATTTTCCATTTCAAACTCCTTTTACGGCAATAGCGCCGTCCTTGTAATATTCCACGGGAGTGACCGAAATTATTTCTCCCTCACCGTAATCACCCTTGACGTAAAGCTTAACGTATCTCTCGCTATATCCCGTCACGTACTCGCCGTCTCGCGCCTCTACGAGCATATTGCACGGCTTATTCAGTATTTTTTCTATATACGCACTATTTAGCTCACGCTTGATCTCGGTGATACGCTTGACTCTATCCGTAACGACTGCTCCGTCAAGTCTACCAAGCTTATAAGCTCTCGTACCTCGCCTTGGAGAGTACGGAAATATATGTATATCACTCATTTTGCACGCCTTGACTAAGTCGCAAGAGGCTTCAAAGTCCTCCTCGCTCTCGGTAGGATATCCCACTATAACGTCAGTCGTTATCGAGGGATTATCAAAGTATCTTTCTATAAGCCTGACTTTATCAAGATAATCCTTTGCGGTATATTTTCTATTCATATCCGCAAGCACCTTGTCTGATCCGCTCTGCATGGATATATGAAAATGAGAACAAAAGCTTTTGAGAGCCTTTAGCGACTCCAAAAACTCTTCCGTTATAAGCGACACGCTTATCGAGCCAAGGCTAATTCTTTTGTTGATATGCGAAATAGCCCTGATAAGATCGACGAGGCTCTCTCCTCTCTCTTTTCCAAACGCCGAAAGGTTTATCCCCGTCAAGACGACCTCGCTCGACTTAACCGATTCGATCTCCTTGACTGCTTTTTCTATCAGTCTGCTTCTGCTTCTGCCACGAAGATAGGGTATAATGCAGTACGAGCAGAAATTATTACACCCGTCCTGCACCTTGATATACGCCTTTGCTCTCAGATGCTCTGCCGTCGTCTCAGCGTATTCCGTCTCGTCCTCAAAATTTCCGATACCTTCTTCCGTCAAGCGATTGATTATATCGAGCTTATTAGCCGTCCCCGTAACGTAGATAACTCCGTCCTTTTGAAATCTTTCGGGTGACAGTCTGGACGCACATCCGCAAACCAATATTTTAGCGCTAGAGTTCAGCTTTTTGATCCTCGATATACATTGAGCGGACTTACGCTCAGCCTCAGCCGTTACCGCGCAGGTATTGATAACGTATAGCTCTGCCTGAGTTAAGCCGTCGCACGTTACCTCGTGCCCGAGACTCCTTAACGAGGTGGCTATCGCATCGCTTTCGTAGCTGTTTACTCTGCAACCGAGAGTAAAAACGCATATCTTCATCAAAAACCTGCCTTGTACAAAACTATTGACGTCAGGACAATTCCTGCCGTTTCCGTTCTGAGTATTCTTTTCCCAAGTGAAACGCAAAGAGCGCCTTTTTCTTGAAGCGATTTAGCCTCGTCCTCGGTAAAGCCTCCCTCTGCTCCAACCACGAGGTTGATAGAGGAAAATCTACCCAAGGTAACGTCCTTAAGCCCTCTGTTTTCTTCACCCTCGTATGCAAGTATAGTGAGAGTATCAGCCTTGATTTCATCAAGATATATAGGATCGTTGATCTTAGTGAGTCTGGACGCTCCGCATTGCTTAGCTGCTCCGATCGCTATCTTTTTAAGCTTGTCGATCTTGGTTTCCCTTTCGCTTCTTGCCGTAATTACGGGCGTGATCTCGCTGACACCAAGCTCAACCGCCTTTTGGACGATAAGCTCCATTTTATCAAGCTTAGCCATTCCCTGATAGAGATGAAGCTTGACCTTAGGCTCTCTGTCGTTGACCTCGGCGGAGTCAATAGTTGCGATCATATAGTCCTTGCCTATCTCGCTGACCGTGCAATTATAATCCTTGCCAGAGCCGTCAAATACGGTAAGAAGATACCCCGTTTTGTATCTGAGCACCTTGATAGCGTGATGAGCCTCCTCACCGTCTATCAAAAAAGCACCGTTTTTCTTGTTTGTAGAATAAAATCTGCGAATTTCCATATTACGTTTTAAATTTAACGGCTCTCCAATCGTCCTCGCTGATCACATCAACGAGAGTGTAGCCTGCGCTCTGATAAGCGTCAAGCACCTCGTCAAGTCTCTCTGCTATTATTCCCGAAAGCACCATATCGATTCCTTTACCCAATCTTCCCTTCAAGCTGTCCAGAAGCCTCAAAAGAATATCGGCGGTCAGGTTACCTATGAGTATATCACATTCTATTCTATCGATCAAGTCCGTGCATTCAACGTAGCATTTGTCTGAAACGTCGTTTTTAATAACGTTTTCTCTTGCTACCTGAACGGCGATCGGGTCGATATCGGTCATATAGACGTCGCTTGCTCCCATTTTTGCGCACGCAATACCAAGTATACCACTACCCGTGCCGACGTCTATTACCCTTTTGTCTGAAAGATCAAGCTTTTCAAGAAGAGACAAGCAAAGCCTCGTGCTTGCGTGCTCTCCCGTACCAAACGCCATACCAGGCTCGAGCTTTACGACCTCTTTTTGCTCGTCAAACTCTATCCAATCGGGAACTACGGCTATTTTGTCTAGAACTATAGGCTTATAAAACTTACGCCATTCCTCGTTCCAATTATCCACTCTTACCGTTTTCGTAGAATAGCTGAGCGAACCGAAATCTATTCCGAAATCATCTCCTTTCAGCTCGTCAAGTCTAACCCTTATCTCGTCAAGTATATTGCTACTTTCTACGTAGCCCTTGACCGTTACTTCATTCGTTTGCTTGCGTACTCCGTTTTCAACGTAATCCCAATTGGTTTTAGAGGAAAGCACCTCCTCAACGTCACGTCCGTCGTATATGGAAACGCCTTCCCCCGTAATGGAGGAAAGCACGTCCGCAATAATATCCGCGCCCTCACTCGTGGTGATGACGCTAATTTCAATACAATTTTTCATCATAGCTTCTTAAGCGTATCAAAGAACGCCTTTTGTTTGGGGTTTTGTCCATCGCCAAGAGAGCTCGAAAGAGCGCTGAACAGCTCCTTTTGTCTCGGTGTAAGTCCCTTTGGCGTTTCGACGTTAACAGTAACGTACAGATCGCCGTAGGCTTCCTTTTTCAAAACCTTAACACCCTTACCCTTGATTCTGAATACCGTACCCGACTGAGTTCCCTCGGGAATATTGTAGCTAACGGGCTCTCCCATAGTGGGAATATCAACTTTTGCGCCAAGCGCTGCCTGCGTGATCGTGATAGGATAATCAAGATAGAGATCAACGCCACGACGCTTGAATATCTCGTGTCCCTTAACCGACAAAACGATAATAAGGTTTCCCTTTCTACCGCCGTTTCTGCCTGCCTCGCCCTCGTTATAATACGTCATCATCTGACCGTTGTCTACGCCGGCAGGAACGTTGATCTTGACAGTTCGTCTTGCCTTTTGATATCCCTTGCCACCGCACTTAGAACAGCTTTCTGTAACG
>JAZQYC010000214.1:0-6079 GCA_045633285.1 Clostridia bacterium
CTGCAACAAATAGCGGTTTAAAAAGTCTATGCGGTTGGGGTCGTGCACCTTGCCGTCTAAGGCAAGCCAATCTGTGGTACAAGTACCGTTTTCGGTAATAACGATAGGAATATTGTATCTTTCGTAAAAAAACTTAGGCGCCCAATAAAGAGCCTCCTCTCCAACAGGCCAGCCAAAGCAGTTCTGAGCGTAGCCCGGCTTCTTTTTCGTATAAACCGCCTCGCCCTTTATGTCCTCTACCTCGTGACCGCCGTACACGTTAAGTCCTATGTAATCAACGGGCTGAGCAATTATCTTCATATCTCCGTCCTTGATTATACCATCCATATCGTGCTTTTGATAAAATTCCTTAGGATAATCACCAAACTGGAATGCGTCAAAATAGGCAATCTGTCCATCGTAGCTTGGGAATTTCTCGAGATTTACTTTTCTTGCAGCCTCGATGTCGCGAGCCTTGTTGGTCTTTGGATACGCGCCCTGACAAATGCTTGCTATTGCAACGGTAGAATCCTTAACCTTGTCTCGTATGATCTCGGCAGATCTTCCGTGAGACATCATGAGGTGGTGAAAGGACTGCAATATCTCCCTTTCACCGAGCCTATCCCCGGGCGCTTGAACTCCGCTCTCAAAGCCTGCGCAAATAGCGCATTGGGGCTCGTTGATAGTCAGCCAATCCTTGACCCTGTCGCCAAGTTTTGAAACGGTGGCGTCCGTAAGATCGGCAAACCACTCCGAATAATCACGGTTTTGGAACGCGCCCTTGTCATATATAAACTTAGGCATATCCCAATGATTCAGACAAACGTAGGGCTTAATGCCCTTTTTCAAAAGCTCGTCCGTGACTCTTTCGTAAAAGTCAAGACCTTTTTTGTTGACCGTACCGTTTTCCTTGATTATTCTCCCCCAAGCGACCGAGAAGCGGTAGGCAGAAACTCCGAGCTTTTTCAAAAGCTCGACGTCCTTTTTGTACTTGTGATAATGATCACAAGCAACGTCTGCGTTTTCACCTGCTATGATCTTGCCCTCGGTGTGAGCAAAAACGTCCCATACCGAGGTACATCTTCCGTCTTCCTTAACCGCGCCCTCTATCTGATAAGAGGAGGTCGCCGTTCCCCAAAAAAATTTGTCCTTTTTTTCTTTCATTTTAGTCATTATACACTATTTTTTCCTGAGATCCGCCTTTTTGGCGAGAAATTTCTGCGTGATGACAGATCTGGTGGCTCATAACCGATACGTCGATAGATGTAAGCTGAGAGGTCTTGACTCCCTCTGTAAAATATTTGATAATGCTCTCAACACATCTGATATCTCCGCCGCCGTGATGCTTGTAAATACTTACGTTATCCTCAAGGACTTCTGCTTTGACGTTACAATTAACCTCTTCCTCTCCAAATATCTGGTGGGTGACAATACCTTTACAATTTCTTATGCTACCCTTTGAGCAGTAGATCTTATAATCTCTGTTCATATCCTCGGTAAACGCCGTAAGATTGAAGCTTGCAATCGTTCCGTCTTCAAAGCACATCTGAACGACCTGTCTGTCGCAAACGTTATTATCGCAACGATATACGCAACGGGCAAGAAGATTATTTTTATCAGATAAGCTCTCGTCGATTTCTTCAGGTGTCTTGCCAAGTCTGCCGTGCTTAGCAAGAGCGGCAATATTCTCGTACTCCTCGTTGTGATAAAGTCTGAAGGCGCTATACTGACAGGTATCCTTGTATTTACATTCAAAGCAGTATTTGCTCGAGCCCTCGGGAGCGTTTTCTTCTTTGAACCATACGAGATCACCGATCGAGGATACCGTTTCGCATTTTTTACCGTCCATAAGCCAGCAAATAGCGTCCATATCGTGACAGGATTTAGCAAGAAGAATAGGAGCGCTCGTTTCAACGTTTCTCCAATTTCCTCTACAGAATGAATGCGCAAAATGATAATATGCTACGTGCTCGTTTGCTTCTATATGTAAAATTTTTCCGAATTTACCGCTATCGAGAAGATCCTTTGCGTACTTCCAAGCAGGAGTATATCTCATTACGTGGCATACGAATACCTCTCTGCCAAGCATCTTTGACTTTTTAGCGATCTCCAGACACTCGTTTACGTCAGGAGAAATAGGCTTTTCAAGAAGAATATCGTATCCAACGTCCAAAGCCTTCATCGTGCCACGATAGTGATCCTTGTCCATAGTAGCGATGATCAAAACGTCAGCAAGCTTGCCCTGAGCGAAAAATTCGTCCTCGTTACTAAATACCTTATCGGAAGGTATACCAAATTCGTTGATTGCTCTTTTTCTGCTGTATTCGCTTGGATCACAAGCAGCGACTACCTCGCTTCCAAGATGTTGCGCACACGCTGTGTAGGTTGCTCCGCGTCCGCCGAATCCAAGTACTGCAAAGGTCATTTTTTTAAGCTTTTCCATTTCTTTCTCCTTAATTATAGTTGAAGTATTTCATCTCTTTTGAGAATGAATCCACGCTTTGAAACGAGCTCGTTTTGGAGCGCTATTATATCGATCTTAGAAAAATCGTCACACATCGCGCAAGCTAGCCCTGCGACCTCACCCGTTACCGCGCATACGGGGATAACTCTAGTTACCTCCCACATCTCGAAGTATTCAGCGGAAATTATTCTTCCTGCCGTGATGAGATTCTTGATCTTTTTGCCGTGCAAAGCTCCAAACGGTAGCTCAAACACAGGTCCGACTATTCTCCAATCGCAGATCGTTGCTACGCTGTCTGAATGCGAGGTCGTCTCCTCCTCGTATTTCATGGTCTTCACTCCGTCCACCCTTCTCGTCATACGAATCTGAGGAATAGTAGGAATGGTCGCAAGAGTATTCGTGACGGGAAGATCCTTTTGCGCATCTATCTTTTTGTAAAGAAGCTCGTGGGTCTCCTCCATCATCTGAGAGAGCTTAGCGCCGTCTATTCCGTCGAATTCGGGGCGTCTGGTCATAGTCTCCTCGTTCTGCATAACGAGAGTGTATTCTCCCTTCGTTGTATAATAGTTCCAATACGAAACGATATTGCCCTCGGTATTTATTACGGTGTCCTCTCCTGCTCTTGCGCAAACGTCAGCGTCTCCCGTACAGTCAATGACGGTTCTTGCTCCAATTGCGTATCTGCCCGACTTATTTTCTACCAAAAGATGGGTGATTTTTCCGTTTTCAACCAAGGTATCGCATACCGTAGTTCCAAACAGGATATCAACTCCCTCGTCTTTGACAAATTTGGTGAGAATAACTGCAAATACGTTGGCGTTGAATCTCGTCTCGTATCTGACGTTTTCCTTTTCCTCACGAGTACCCTCGTGCCACCAGGGATAACCTCTCGACTCTTCCTCCGTTCCATATTTGATAGAAAGCTTCATCAGCTCTTCCGTGATACCGTAGCTTACCTGTCTGCCGTGACCGTCGTCTATTGCAAGATAATAGGTCACGAGTCCAAGCGTAGCCAAGCCACCGAGCGCAAACTCACGCTCAATAAGAAGAACTTTTTTTGCGCCTGCTCTCTTTGCTGATATCGCTGCGGAAACGCCTGCAATACCGCCACCTGCCACGACTACGTCGTATTCGCTTTTTACCTCCAAGGTCTTTTGCTTTTCAATGATAGTTTTCATAATTAACCTCTCAATTTTTGTTAAGTGATATTGATCTCGTTTGTATATTCCAAGCAGATTGATCGAGCTTTTTTACCTTTTCCGAGGAGCTGAGATTAGCAACGTCCGTAAACACTCCGCACTCACTAAGCGACTCCGCATCGTCCTCGGTCATATACACGAGGCTACGGTTAGCGTCCTCTATTGCTCCGATAAGTGCAAAGCAATTAACGAGCTTACCCTCCTCAACCAGCGATCCGCATATTATGGATTGAAGTCTACCCGGAGTCAGAGGATGTTCAACTATAACGTTTTGTATAGTTCCGTAGTTTAATACGGCTATTCCACCCACGCAACCGTGCGCACTTCCGAGAAATACTATCTCTGGTCGCCATATTCTTGCATAAACGTTTTCGATCACACCCTTGTTTTCGTAAACTATACCCGAGAATGTGTGCATATACGATTCATTCATAGGAGTTGCCCCGGGCTTATAATCGGGATTACCAAATTTTAATCCGCTCGAAAAGGTAAAGCTCTCGTATTCGTCCTTAAGATCAAAGCCACAGGATTCGTTCTTGATCTCCTGATAAGCAAGATCCTCAAAAGCAATATTTCTGATCGTTCCAGTATTTCTTCCAATAATATTTCCCCACGCTCCACCGAACCTGTCCCAATCCTTAGTTACGACGTTATCCGCCATATAAGCAACGTTCTTAAGAGAATAACCGTTGCCCTCGATAATTCCGGAGAACGGAACGCCGTCGGGATTTACGCCCTGATTTGAGAACGTTTCCCAATCGAAGTCGTTAAATCTCTCCTCTAAAAGAGCTTTCCATTGCAGACTGTCGCAGTAGAAATTATACGCTCCCGTGTATTTGTACGGAGTGAATTTCCCTTTAACGGAAACTGAGGCTATCGGATAAAAAACCGTATCCTCGTAATCAATATCGTTCACGAGAACGTAGCTACCACTAAGCAATTCCTGCGTGCTATCCTTAAAGGACGCTATCGCAAGGGTAGTAAAGTCCTCTTTGCTCGCAATGGCAACTCCGACCGTGACCTTAGCGGTGTACTCCTTGCCGTCATAGACAGCCTTAACGGTCGTCTCTCCCTCAGACACGGGAGTAAGCGCTCCGCCGTTTACCGTTACGATACCCTCGTCAGACGGGCTCCACTCCGCATCATAGACCTCTTGTCCCTTTTTGAGACTTAAGGTATACGAGCGCATCAGATCGTTATCTTTCCCCGATAAAGTCTTATCCCCGAGAGCCAAGCCCACCGAGCTTGCAGACAGCCTTATCTCCTCGACGTTAGGCTCGCTCGGATTTTGATCGGGAGTAATATCAGGCACGTTAAACGATGGAAGATCACACCCGATCAGACCGCACGACAGCGTTAATATCAGTATAAAAATAATCAGTAATACCTTTTTCATCTGTTCACGCCGTATGCGTCCTTGTTAAGCTTGATCTCGGACAGATCCCATATCTTAGAATCGAATCCATTGGTGTAGGAAGGCTCTCCACCAAGGGATAATGCGTCCTTAAAGGTAACGAGATTCAAGGTCTCTCCCTGATTCTCTGCTATCGAGGCGTAGCTCTGCATTGTGGTCTGCTTGTGACATACTATTACGTTATCAACCTTTCCAACACTCATATAAGCTACGGGATTTCCGATGATCATATCGTAGCAGGCTGAGTCGTTGTACTCATCAAGCACGGGAACGAGTATACAGTCTGATATCTCTCCTACGTTATAAAGAGTGATACCAGCAAGCGCCGTGCCTCTGCTCGAGGTGTTGCTATAGGTCATGTATACGTTTTTGATTGCGCCTGAATTTTTGAGAACAAGAGCGCTCGTTGCGGAGTTTCTATTGCCCCATTGATCTCTTCCTGCTCTCATTTTGACGATACCGTTTGTAGACATCATATAAAGATCCTCACCCGTTCCGTCTGCATTATCCTTTTTGTAGGTAGAGTAAAGCGCAAGAGGATCGTTGGGAGCATATAGCTGTGAGGCGTGTTTGTTGTATACGTGTGTGAGATATTTATCGCTCGATTCATCGAAGTCGATTATCATATTGTTGTCTCCGATGAAAAGGTTTTCAAAGCTGATATTTCTAAGCTCACCCGTGAGGTTACCTATAAAGGACTGCGCTCCCGTAGAAAAGCTAGATCCCGTAGTATACTGAACGTTGTCGTTCAAAAGCCAAGCGTTCTTTATAGAATAACCGTTACCGTCGAATATTCCCGAAAAAGCAAGGTTATTAGGATTTATTCCCTTGAACTCGTGCTTAGCTTTATCCGCCTCGCTCATACCGTTTATTTCTTCCTGAGACGCGGTGTACAGAACGGTCGCGCTGTTTTTCGTTCCCTTTGAAAGAGAGAGCATCTGCATCCACGTTCTGCTATAAAAGGAAATATCACCGTTTATCGAAAGATCAGCTCTTAATGCGGTAAAGAATTCCTCGCTTGCA
>JAZQYC010000215.1:0-3646 GCA_045633285.1 Clostridia bacterium
AAAAACGTGTCCGCTCGCAAGTCTCACGGACGAAGCGAGGCTACGAGGAGCAGACAGTCCGGTATCAAAGGAATGAGGTACCCACATTACAAGATAAGCCATGACCACCGAAAAACCGAAATATACGCCTATATACAGTACGCTTATCACCACGCCGTAAACGGCAGGGTCTAAGGGAAGACAAATATATATCAAAAGCGAATAGAGAAGATCAAATAGCTCTTTAATGATAAGAAAAGCCAAAAATACGGGGCAAACGACCCAGATATTCTCGTTGATCCTTCTGAGCGGATTGCGGAAGCGCAAATCACCAAGTCTCATATGTCTGTCAACCGTTGCGATAAGCACGGTCACCATCATTGCAAACAAAACGAGTGCAACAAGTCTCAAAAACCAATGACTTGCATATCCCGTCGTGCTCCAATATATTTCAAAAAAATTCTTACCTACGTGAGATACAGGGTCAACAGCTACTCTAAGCTCAGCAAACGGAGAAAGAATAAGACCTGCAATTATAGACGGTATAACCGCCGTCAAAAACAAAGTAGTCAAATTCTTACGCTTCAAAACGTACGAATAGAATAATTTGAGATATTTGATCATATTCTCTTCACTCCAAAAACTATCTTATTAGTCTTAGTTTCGCCGGGAGCAAGCTTAACCTGCTTCTTTTCGTCTATCGTGGTCGAGCAGGGCTCGATTCCAAGAACGTAATCACCGCTTGCAAGTGATTTCCACTCCAAAAGCCAGGGAAGATTAGTCTTGTCATAAGACACGCTTGCAACGAGTCCAATTCTTTCGTTAACGAGCTTCACGCAAGGAGTATCGCCCTCTACCTTATGAAAATATACAAACTCAGGTATATCGTCTACGGGAGCGTTAAAGAGCAATCTGTCCTCCATTCTTGCCTTAGCGTCCTCACCTCTCGGCTCAGAATAGGAAAAATCTCCCTCTATCCGCATTCCGTCGTCCACCATAGGATAACCGAAATTGCAATGATAAAGTATCATATAACTTGAATCCAAAAAGCCGTTATTTGCTATCTCGTCTTTAAGCTCTATCTCGTCTGAAAGATACTTGACGGTATAAGTTCTCTTAAGGGTAATATTTCTACCAAATAGTGCAGTGTTTTCAAGAAATGCGGAGATTCTGACGACGTATTCGTCACCCTCCCAGCTTCTCTCTACCGTGATACGTGAGGCAGGAACCATATTCATACTGCCGTGCTGAATAGCTCCACCCTCAGGTCCGCCTACGTTATCAAGACCGCAGGTATACAAAAATCCTCCCGTAAAGCAGGAAAGAAATCCAACCGCGTCAGTATGCGAAATAGCAGGGCTTACGATACCGTTTTTTGAAATAAAGCTCAAATTCGTTCCTTGATATCTCATTTCTGCAACGTCAAAGCCTCTGTCTGCAAGGATAACGAAAGTAAATTTGCCGTTATTAACGGTAATTATTCTCGAGCCTCTTGCCTTGCCGTCCGTTAAAACGGACTCTCTTACGCTGACGAGCTGATCTGGATTGCCTATTCTTCTCAAAAGGTCTTCACGTTTCATTACGAAGCTCCTCGTTATAGATATATAGCTTATTATATAATCTTACGCGATAATTGTCAACTATTTGAATTACGAGCCAAATCAAAAAGGGACTATCAAGTCCCTTTGATAACGATTATTATATTTACTCATTTTCTACCGATATTCTTCCTATCGAAACTTCGTATGCTACCCTTGTTACTATGTCTCCGCTCTCGAGCTGTTTTTGATAGGGTCTGCTTTGTATTCTTCCCGATATTCTTACTTTTTCTCCAACGGGAATGCTTTTTGCAAATCTTGCGTTTCTTCCCCAGGCTATGCAGGGAAGATAATCGGACTTGTTGTAGGCTCTATTTACCGCAACGAGCATATCGCATATTTCACGGTTAAAGGGAGTCGTTCTATACACCGATTCCTTGCATACGTATCCACAAATTTCGATCATATTTGGGTTTTCGTCAGATAGAGGAAGTATCTCTCTTACGAAGAAATTAAGTACCAATCTGCTCTTTTCTCCGTCCGTCATATTGTAGCTTCTGAACTGTCCCGAGAAGCACACCTCCGCGCCCTCTTCTACGTCGCCCTCAGACAGCAGTCTTTCCGATATCGTAACGGGTATGACGTCGGTCTGCTCGGAGAGTCTTTTGACCTCGATCTCGGTCTCGTAAAATCCCTCGCCCATTACGTCGTGACTGAATACCGGCTCTCTCGTAATAACGCCTGACAGCACGGCCTTGTTGTTTTCCATTTGTTCGTAGTTCATTTTTTATCCTCCATTATCGGAATCTGCATTCCGTTATTGTCTATCGTGTACTCGCCCTTATGTAAAAGGTCTCCTACTTTGCAAAAGGTATATCCTCTTTCCTTGAGTAGCTCGATCACGGTGGGTAACGCCTCAACGATGTGATCGCTGTTGTTATGAAATAGTACTATCGAGCCCTCTTTTACACCCGAAACCACCCTTGATACGATCTTTGACTCGTCTATCCCCTTCCAATCAAGAGAATCAACGTCCCATTGAACGGTGGTAAGCTCAAGATTTTGCGCTTCCTCTATGAGCTTATTATCATATTCGCCGTAAGGCGCTCTGAAAACGGTCGGTCTTTTGCCCGTTATAGATTCGATCTTTGAAAGAGAAGCCTCAAGATCGATCCTGATATCCTCTCTTGAGAGCTTGCTCATATGCAAATGCTCGTTGCTGTGAGTTCCTATCTCGAAGCCGTTTTGGTCAATGAGCTTGGTCGTCTCGGGATATTTATCCACCCAAAATCCAACGAGGAAAAAGGTAGCCTCCACCTCGTGCTCCTTGAGTATTTCCATTATCCGCTCCGTCTTGTCCGCGCCGTACGCCGCGTCAAATGATATTGCAACCTTTTTCTGATCGCATTTTACGCTGTAGACTGGAATTTTTCTCTTTTCTTTTAAAAATATCTCAGTCGCTCCGCTCTCCTTTACGCCTACGCTAAGCACTCCAAACGACAAGGCTATTGTAAGCGCTACGACTATAGCCTTGAGGCTCACGGCTGATACGATATGTCTTCTGTTTTTGTTTGACTTTCTCACTTTATCACTATTCCTCCACCGATATTTAAGTTATTTAGTCGCTTTTTGGCTTCTTTTGGTGATTATATGACTACCTTTGTGGGCTTTTTCGGTTGATAACTTTTTTTTATTGTGATATACTATCATATAACTGTATATAATTTAGTATTCTTGAATTTCACTTCAATAATATAGATATGTACTTTGTTATTTTTTTAGACCGCTTCCAAGGAGGGGCACGTGAAACAGTTAAAATACATTCTGATAGTTATCGCAGTTGTTGCGCTTATTATCGCATTATCGGGATTTTTATCTCCCGCAAACGGAACGGAGATCTCTTACGACGATCTAATTGAGGGACTTGAGAACGGCACTTACGTTAAGGTGTATATCTCGGGTGATTACAGCGTTTATCTGCTTACGGCAGACAGCGCTCTTCCCGACGCTTCATTTCCATCAAGATACGATAATTTCTGCACCATTCATCCCGAGATGAAGGAGCAGGTACTCATCTCTGCAAGACTTGGCGGAGCAAGAATAGCCTTCAACGATCCCAGCGAGGGTAG
>JAZQYC010000216.1:0-6598 GCA_045633285.1 Clostridia bacterium
TATTTACGATAAATTTCCAAGCGTTAAGGTGATATATACGAGCTCGTCAAGGTTTTCCAAAAGCGATATTTTAAGCGATATCTATAACGAGAGAGTCTTGAGAAGACAAACAAACTCTCATTGTAGCGTTGAAAATATACAGATAGTTTTGGATATAGGGGGTAAAATCATTGCGATCAATACGGCAGGTGATAATATACATGAGGTCGATAACTCAATAAATCTTTTTGGTAAGTATAATTGTGACGTTGGATTTTGCGCTTGCAGATCAAAGGGCGAAACGGGAAGACGTTTAGAAGCAACGTACAAAAGCGACGTAGAGTTTATATATAAAGCAGAGTTAAAAAATGCAAGTACTTATAAAAATTTCAATGATTGGATTGATCTGCTCAACGATTGGCAAGCAGATGAGCTTTTGAGCAAGATATAATCAAAAACGCGATTTAAAAGACTGACAAAATCTTGTCAGTCTTTTGCTATATTATGATAGAAGGTACGCTTTCCTTCTTTTTTGTATAACAAATAATTGCTGATATCAGAGAAAATGAGGAAAATATCAGATAATACAGCGTTAGCGGTGTAAATACGCTCAAAAAAGCCGTTGATAAGCCCGTTAAGAGAAAATATTTGCCGTTTTTTCGCTGTGTGGCGTTTTTGTAAAGAATAAGAAATTTCTTTTTGGTAGGCTTTTTCTGGCTCAAGACTTTTGGAAGGGAATCCTTTTTTTCAAGAGAGAGCAGTACCTTGTCTATTCCGATTATTTCAGTAGGAATATGAAGGTAGGGCTTGATAAGATCAAAGCCGTGCTTGTCGTATTTATCGAGCACTAAAACGAGCTTTTTGTAGGAGAGCTTTTTTACGCTTTCCGAGAGCTTACATATCTCATCTGCCGATATTTCACGCATTTTCAAAAGTGGCAAAACGAGAGCCTTTTCGTCTAGAATTATCAGTCCGTTTGCAGTTAGCTTCGGGTGAAAATCAGTTGATATAGCCTTGATTATCATTTCAGACAGCTCACGCTTTGCCATTGTGCATAGCTTAGGGAGATAATCCTCGGTTTTTATCGAGGACTTTTTCCGTCTCGGGTGTAAAAGCACGCCGATAATAAGACACATAAAAGCCGATACCGTGACGGCTACGATAAGATTTTTTGAAAGATAGGTTATCCACAGTGTAAAAAGAATAAAGAGTATGCTGATTAGCGCGATTCTGTCAGTTAGCTTCATAGTGACCTCCGTTTGTGCGAGTATGCCCAAAAATACGAAATTTATACCCTTTCTTTCGGTTATATAATCTTTTTCGTTTGCCGATACTCCCAAAAGGCTCAAAAGGAGGTCGTATGAGCAAAAAGGTAGTAATATGCGGACTTGATACGAGTACTCTTCCAAAGCTTACGGGAAGAGAGCTTCAGGATCTGCTCGTTAAGCTAAAAAGCGGTGACGAGGAGGCAAGAGCGAGGTTTATAAATGCAAATCTGAGGCTCGTTCTGAGCGTAGTTCAAAGATTTGGAGAAAGCCGTGAGAGCGCGGACGATCTGTTTCAGGTAGGTTGCGTGGGGCTTTTGAAGGCAATCGAAAACTTTGATTTATCGGTGGGAGTGATGTTTTCTACCTACGCAGTACCTATGATCATGGGTGAGATCAGACGTTTTTTAAGGGATTCCACCTCGATAAAGGTTAGCAGAAATCTGCGTGATATAGCATACAAGGCGCTTGAAGCTAAGGAGCGTTTGTCTCGTGAGGGAAGAGAGGTCGAGCTTTTTGAACTGAGCGCTGAGCTTGATATACCCGAAAAGGATATTGCAGAAGCGCTTGACGCCGTCAGCGAGCCCGTGTCACTTTACGAGCCCGTATGGGGAGAGGGCGAGGATCATCTTGAGCTTATGGAGCAGATATTTGATAAAGACGCGACCGAGGAAAGATGGACGGAAAAGTTTTCTCTGTGTGACGCTCTCAAGCGTATTCCTGAAAGAGAAAGACAAATTCTTGAGATGAGATATTTTAGCGGAAAAACTCAGGTAGAAATATCGCGTGAGGTTGGAATAAGTCAGGCGCAGGTATCAAGGCTTGAAAAAAGTGCAGTTAAAAAGCTCAGAAATTTTATTTCTGATTAACCATCTAAGTTAGTTCTTCATATAATGCCGTATGGAGCTAACTTTTTGTGAAATCAGACAAAAAAACATAATAAACGTCGTAGACGGCAAAAACCTTGGCAGAGCTCAGGATATTATTTTCAACGAGGAGGGCAAAATCAAGGGAATAGTCGTTCCGGGAATATCAACATCACTTTTTTCGATATCAAAAAGCGAGAGCATATTTATTCCGTGGAAGCGAATTTGCAAGATCGGTGACGACGTTATCCTCGTGGAACTGTCAAATAACTGCGAATTTGACCCAAAATCACACGATATAGATAAAAATAATTGACAAAACCGCAATATTTTGTATAATTAAAGGTATTGAGGTGATACCGTTATGAAATGTATGTATTGTGGTAGCTTGAATAGCAAGGTAATCGATTCCCGACTCAACGAGGACGGAACGAGCATCAGACGCAGACGTGAGTGCGAGACGTGTGGCAAACGTTTTACGACCTACGAGACCATAGAGCGTACGCCTATTCTCGTCGTTAAAAAGAGTGGAACGAGACAAGCGTTTGATCCGATGAAGATCAAGTCTGGTATTATCAAGGCGTGTGAGAAGCGTCCTATATCTATGTACGATATCGAGAAACTTATCGCCGACGTTGAAAAGACTATTCACAATAGCCTAGAGCAGGAGATCACCAGCAAGCAGATAGGTGATATGGTAATGGAAAGGCTCAAGGATCTCGACGACGTAGCCTACGTTCGTTTTGCGTCCGTTCACAGACATTTCAAGGATATCAATACGCTTTACTCTGAGATCAAGAATCTCGTTCAGGGAAAAGAAGAGAAATAATTAATAGCCTTCCTATGGAAGGCTTCTTATTATGTTGGAATTTGTATACGACGGTGAAAAAAGAAAGCTCAGCGCAGTAATTTCTCTCCGATATCCTATGCTTGGATACGGCAGGCTTCGCATGCTCTTAAAAAATAAGGACGTGTCCGTGGATGGCAAGCGTATAAAAGAGGATATTTTTATTGAAAAAGGCGCGTCAGTCAGGCTTTATACTGCTCTTCCGCCAAAAATCTACGATATTCCAACCGTTTACGAAGACGACAATCTTTTTATATTCAATAAGCCCAAGGGAATAGAAACGCAGGGAGAATATTCAGTCGAGGACTACGCAAGATCGATTTGTCCCGACGCTCGCGCCGTCCATAGGCTTGATATGAACACTGACGGCGTTATAATCGTTGCAAAAAACGAGAGATCGGAGCAAGCTTTAATTCGCGCCATAAAGGAGAGAAAGATTAACAAAAGCTACCTTGCCGTAGTATACGGAAGAACTAAGGAAAAGGATAGCGTTTCTGCTTACCTGAAAAAGGACGAAAACAAAGCCAAGGTCAAGATATTTGACAAAAGGGTAGACGGTAGCGTCAGTATCGTAACTAATTATCGCACGGTTTTTTACGGAAAGGATTTTTCCGTAGTAGATATTGATCTTATAACGGGTAGAACTCATCAGATAAGAGCTCAATTTGCTTATCTTGGACATCAAGTGCTTGGAGACGGTAAATACGGCAGAGAGGAGATCAATTCCCGATTCCAATACAAAAAGCAAGCCTTATGCGCCTACAAATTGACCTTTGAAACAGACGGCTATCTTGCCTATCTTAATGGAAAGAGCTTCGAGATAGATACGCCTATCAAGGATTTTATAAGATAATATTTTTGGACATACAACAAGAAACAGCCCTTCACATATAATAGACCGATCAGGAGGTCTTATGATATTTGAAGGACTTTTTTCATTACTTGGGGATATGTTACTCTTTTCCTCGCACGTTGCAAGGAACAATTCTTTCCCAAGACCGCTTTCACCCGAAAGAGAAAAGGAATACGTAGCGCTTGCAGAAAAAGGAGACGAAAAAGCAAAAGAAATACTTATAAAGCATAATCTGCGTTTGGTAGTTCATATCGTAAAAAAATACACTAACTATCCCGACGTTGACGAGCTTATATCGGTTGGCTCGATAGGACTGATAAAGGCGGTAAATAGCTTTACGAGCGAAAAAGGCACTCAGCTTGCAACGTACGCCGCAAGGTGTATAGAAAACGAAATACTTATGACTTTACGGGCAAACAAAAAACATCAGGCAGACGTTTCCTTATACGAAGCGGTCGGGGTAGACAAGGAGGGGAACGAAATAGCTCTTATAGATCTTTTGCATACCGATAACGACGAGATATTCAGCTCTGTTGAAAAGAGCCTTTTGACAGCTAAGCTCATGGATATCATAAAGAAAGTGCTTGACGAAAGGGAATACGAGATAATCAAACTCAGATACGGACTTTACGGCGGAAAATGCCTAACTCAAAGAGAGGTCGCGACGAAATTTGATATTTCAAGGTCGTACATATCGAGAATAGAGAAAAAAGCAATTGAAAAAATCCGTCGTGAAGTAAAAAAAGAGGAGCTTTATATAGATTGATAATATTTCCACAAAATTCCTAATACGCTTGACCTTGCGCAAGAGTATTTGGTATAATAAAAACAAGGGAGAAGGAGTATGAGGCACGTATTACCTATAGCGGAATATGTAATGCACGTAGTAGCAGTATCAGCTGTTTCTTCTTCAATAATCGTTTTTTAAGGCAGAGCACTCGTATGCTCTGCTTTTTTATATAATTTTACTAAGGAGGGTTTTGTGATGAAACTCATTTACAACGTAGACGATAGGCCAAAAACAAGCAAGCTTATCGTATTTGCATTGCAACAGTTGCTTTCGATAATTGCTGCAACTATTCTCGTTCCTGCTCTCGTTAACGGAAATCAGGATCACGTAGTAATGGATCAGGCGGCAGCTCTTGCAGGCGCAGGATTTGGAACTATTGTATACGCGCTCTTCACCAGAAGAAGAAGTCCTGTATTTCTTGGTAGTTCGTTTGCTTTCATAGCTTCTATTACGGGCGCGTGTGCTTTTGGATTTTTCGGTATATTCCTCGGTGCAGTTATGGCAGGTCTCGTGTATGTAGTAATTGCCGTTATTATACATTTTGCAGGAACGGATTGGCTTAATAAGCTTTTGCCTGCCGTAGTCATCGGACCTACCGTTGCGCTTATTGGTCTGAGTCTTGCAGGATCTGCAGTCAACAACGTTATGAATACCGCCGTTGACGTAAAGAACTATAATCTTTTGCATATACTCTGTGGTGTCGTTACCTTTGGCGTGGTCGTTCTCGCATCGGTAAGAGGCAACAAAACGCTTAGAATGATCCCATTTATCATTGGCGCAGGCGCAGGCTACGGTCTTGGTTGCGTATTTACTATCTTTGGTAATTTGCTCAACGTAGAATATCTCAAGATAATCAACTTTGCGCCTATTGTTTCGCTCTTTGATCCTATTGAATTCTCGAGCTTCTTTGCTCTTCCTGACTTTACATTCATGAATTTCAGTCTGGAGGGCATAGATGGAGCAGCAATCGGTCAGATAGCTCTTTTGTATGCGCCTGTTGCTTTCGTAGTGCTTGCCGAGCATATTGCCGATCACAAGAATCTCAGCTCGATCATTGAGAGAGATCTTATAAAAGACCCCGGTCTTACCCGTACTCTTCTTGGAGACGGCATAGGCTCGATCGTAGGTTCTTTCGTTGGAGGATGTCCGAATACCTCTTACGGTGAGAGCGTTGGTTGTGTCGCAATTACCAAAAACGCATCGATCTGGAGCATTTTGCTTGCTGCAGTATTTAGTATCGTTTTGGCGTTCTTCTCACCATTCGTTGCTCTCGTAAACACTATACCGAGCTGTGTAGTCGGCGGACTTTGTCTTGCTCTTTATGGCTTCATAGCGGTAAGCGGTCTCAAAATGCTCAAGGACGTCGATCTTGGTAATTCCAAAAACCTTTTCGTCGTCAGCGCAATACTCGTTTCGGGTATAGGTGGATTGACCATCAAATTCGGCGATCCTGCTAATCCTACCATACAGATCACGGCAATCGCAGTAGCCTTGATACTTGGTATACTCGTAAACGTATTCGTAAAAGAAAAACCTATTGAGGACGAGGCAGTTGAAGAAGCTCCAGTTAATACGATCAAGGAGTAGGTGAGGACTATGAAAAATTACGACAACGTTACTATACTTAACCACCCCTTGATCAGCCACAAAATTGCCATACTCCGTAACAAAAATACGGGAATGAAGGAGTTTCGTGAATTAGTTGAGGAGATCACCATGCTGATAGCCTACGAGAGCATGAAGGACGTCCCCACGCAAAAGGTAATAGTCGAGACTCCGCTTGAAACGGTAGAGCAGACGGTCGTCATTGAAAAATCAGTAGCAATAGTTCCTATTCTTCGAGCAGGACTTGGTATGGTGAACGGTATACATATGCTTTTCCCGACCGCAAAGGTAGGTCATATCGGCTTGTATCGTGACGAGGAGACTCTTCAGCCTCATTCGTATTACTGTAAGCTACCCGAGGGAATAGAGGACAAGATGGTCATTTTGCTTGAT
>JAZQYC010000217.1:0-6088 GCA_045633285.1 Clostridia bacterium
GATAGGATATTTTTCAATAGCCTTGACGAATGCGTCCGTGCTTCTCGCTCTCATTTTGGAGGTGGGAGCGCCGAATAACTTTTCGTGCAAGCTACTGTAATGATAGGTGAAAAAGTCCGAAAATTTTCTCGGCCAGACCGCCTTATGATATCCTGCCACTATTATATCAAACCAACCGTACTGCTCGGGGGTAAGGTCTACCGTTCCACCAAGCCCGTTGATATTTGCCTCTATTCCTGCAAGAATCTTGATCTCGGGATATTTGATACGCAAAACCTCGATCTCCTCACGCATCTTAAAGACCTTTTTTTCTCTCAGTCCGAATATAACGTGACGAAGACCGTGATCGGTGATAGCGATCTCCTTGAGACCCTTTTCGACCGCTACTCTTACGTTGTCCTCAACCGTTCCCGTGCCGTGGCTATAAACGGTATGAGTGTGATAATCACCGTATAAATTCATTCTCCTCTCCCAGAAATCTTATCTCCGTTTCAAGGCTTTTACCAAAAAGCCTCTTGACCTCTTCCTTTGCCGTTTTTATAAGACTTATAACGTCTGCAGAGCTGGCGTTGCCACAGTTGACAATAAAACCTGCGTGCTTATCCGATATGAACGCCTCTCCTGCCCGAAGACCCTTAAGCCCTGCTCTTTCTACGTAATAGCCAGCCGAAACGCCACCTACAGCAAGGAATATACACCCTGCCGATCTTCCCGTTGGCTGAGAGCTTTTTCTTGATTCTCTCATTCCCTTGACCCGAGCCTTGATCTCGTCCAAGGACGCTTTTTTTAACTTCAATTTTGCAGAAAGCACTACATGCCCTTTTTTAAGACTGCTTTTCCTGTATGAAAAGGTAGGCTTTATCCACCGCACCCTCTCTCCGTCGAATATCTTGACCGAGCTTACTATCTCGCCTATGCTCTGACCGTACGCTCCTGCGTTCATAACGATCGCTCCGCCTAAGCTTCCCGGTATACCCGAGCCAAACTCAAGCCCCGACAGACCGCTATTTTCAGCTAGCGCAGAGAGCGCCGTGAGCCTTGCTCCGCATTCTGCGCATATCTGATCGTCCTCTATCTCTATCCTGCTTAATTTAGCCGTAGACAAAACGACCCCGTTATATCCTGCGCTTGAGGCAAGCACGTTGCTTCCACCGCCGAGAACGAAGAGATCGTCCCCTCTTTCTCTTGCAAGACGAATCGAGCTGACGAGCTCGCTTTCGCTTTTGGGAAAAAGAGTAAGTTTTGCCCGTCCTCCTATTTTAAAGGTCGTCATATCCGAAAGAAGGACGTCCTCTCTGATCACCTTGCAAACCTCACGATATATCGAATACATAACCTACCTCCACGGCAATATAGTATTCGCTATACCTCCTTTTGGTTACAGCGCTCCGCCAAGACCTCTGACTACGTCCAATCCCTCTTGTCTGAGCCTGAAGTTTCTTGCTGCTACCTCTACGATAACGGCTATGTTTCGACCTGCCTTTACGGGGATAACGATCTTGGGCACTTTTACCCCAAGTATCTCGGTGAAATTCTCTTGAACTGCTAAACGCTCGTAGGACTTTTCCTCTTTCCAGGTCTCAAGCTCGATCACGAGCTCAATCTCCTGCTCCTTTTCTACGCTACCTACGCCGTACATGCTACGGATATCAACGATACCGATACCTCTCACCTCAAGCAAAAATCTGATCGCCTCGGGAGCAGTGCCCACCAAGGTATTACGGACGTTCTTGACGTAGACGGCGTCGTCTGCAACTAGTCTTTGTCCACGCTTTATCAGCTCGAGAGCGGTCTCGCTCTTACCCATTCCGCTCTTACCCGTGATCAGAACGCCTACGCTGTGCACGTCCATAAGCACGCCGTGCATAACGGTAGACTCTGCAAGCAGGTCGTTGAGGTACATAATAACGTCGTTAACGAGGTTACTCGTTACCTGCTCGGACAAGAATATCGGACGCTTGTATTTGTGCGCGTACTCCTCCATTTCGGGAAGAGGGGTATATCCTCTTGCAATTATCAAGCAAGGTATCTCAAATGAGAAAAAGGTATTCATTACCTCCCTTCTTTTAGCCTCGCACATACCCTCTATGTAATCCATCTCGAGGTTACCGAACACCTGCACTCTGTTTTCGGAGAAAAACTCCGAAAATCCCGCAAGCAAAAGACCGGGACGGTTAACGCTGAAGGTATTGAACGGAATCTCCTCTCTCTCTCCGTCGTAAAAGACCTTGAGTCCGAGGGAACTTGCGAAGTCCTTAAGCTTCACGTACATAGTTTCTGTTTCTTCTGCACCGCTGACGTTACGCATTTAGATATCTCCCTTGATGATTTTTTCTATGATCTCGGCTACTCCGTCCTCTTCGTTAGAAGGACAAACGAGATCGGCTTTTTGGATAAGCTCAGGCACGGAATTAGCAACCGCAACTCCAAGCCCAGCGTATTCTATCATAAAAATATCGTTATAGTTGTCCCCAAAGCAAGCAACCTTTGACGGGTCTATACCGTTTTTTTCGCAGTATGCTTTGAGCGCAATACCCTTGTTTGCGCTTGGGCTTATAAATTCGAGAAAATTCTTTTCCGACGAGATAACGGTATAGTCCGCGCTTTTTCTTGCAAGATACTCCCCGTACAGCTCCTGCACTCGCTCGGGACTTGCCAGAACGAGCACCTCGGTAACGCTCGAGCTACGCTTAGACAAAAACTCAGATAGTGGCTCGCCCGTCTCACGAAAGCCTATACCGCTTTCTCCGCAATACGCCCTCGTGTAAGGATTGTCCGACACCACGTATATCTCGTCCTCGTAATACAGCTGAGTAACGACGTCGTCGAGCTTTTCAATCTCCTTCAAAAGCTCGAGAGCTACCTCCCTTTCGATAAAGGATTCTATCAATCTATTTCCCGTTTCGATATCACCGATAAGCGCGCCGTTATAAGCTATTACCTCACCCTTTAAACCAAGCTTTTTAGCCTCTGCCTGTGCAGACGGAAAAATCCTGCCCGTGCACAGCATAAATTTCCCGCCAGCCTTTTGATACTCGTTGATAACTCTTTTGGTTCTCTCAGACACCCTGCGATCGTTATTCGCAAGGGTAAAATCAAAGTCGCTGACTATAAGTGAATAATTCATTTCACTCCTCCAAAACGTCTAAAATAAGTATATCATATATCATACCTATTTGCAAAGCAAAATTTTTACTCTTTTTGCTCGTGGAAATGCTCGTAGACGCTCTCTGCGTCCTTTTGTGATACGCCCTTGCACTCCTTGAGCTCATCGAGCGTGGCCTCCTTAATTTTTTTGAGTGACTTAAATTTTTGGTACAAAGCGTCTATTTTCGCCTTACCTATACCGGGAATTGAGGATAGCTCGCTTCTCGTCATATTATCCGCTCTGAGCTTGCGGTGATAGGTGATAGCGAAGCGATGCGCCTCGTCTCTCAGCCTTTGAATCATCATAAGGGGGCTGGATCTGTGAGACAGCGCTATAGGCTCGCTCTCTCCGGGTCTGAATATAAGCTCTTCCCTTTTTGCTAAGCCCACGATAGCAGTCTCCATACCCTTTTCCTTGACGATAGAATAAGCCGAGGAAAGCTGACCCTTGCCACCGTCTATGACGATGAGATCAGGCTTTTTGGAAAAGCTCTCGTTTCCCTCAAGATATTTTTCGCATCTGCGGAGCAAGACCTCCTTCATACAAGCAAAATCGTCCGAGCCCTCGACCGTTTTGATCTTGAATCGCCTATATTCCTTAGCGTCCTTTTTGCCGTTTGTGAATACAACCATGGAAGCGACCTTAAGCGTTCCCGATGCGTGCGAAATGTCGTAGCATTCCATTCTGGTAGGCGGAGCTATGCCAAGCTCTTTCCCAAGAAGAGAGAGAGCCTCGTCAAGCTTTAGCGCCTCAGCCTTATCTCCAAGCAGTCTATTAAGGAAATTCTCCGCGTTTTCGCCAGCCATATTTAAAAGCTCATGGAGGGCGCCCTTTTGAGGTCTCTTGACCTCGCATTTTTCGCCTAAGTTATCAAAGTACTCCGCTATAAGCTCCTCTTCCTCCGAGACTAAGATCGTCTTTGGAATAAGATCAGTCACGGGATAAAAGCCTGCTACGAAATCAGCAAGAGCCTCTCCCTCAAAATCGTCCTCTATCTCAAAGTTGTCCCCTCCGACCATCTTGCCCTGACGAACGGAAAGAACGCTGACCACCGATTTTTCTCCCCGTCTTCTGATAGAAAAGACGTCTGCGTCAAGCGCTTTTGGAAGAGCAGTGATAGCATTTCGCACCATTTTGTCAAGAAGCTCGAGGTGACGTCTGCACACTATAGCCGTTTCAAAATCAAGGTTTTCCGCCGAATCGGTCATTTTTTTGAGCAAACGTGACCGCATTTTTGAGTCCTTTCCCCTCAAAAACTCTATGACCTCGGCTATGATCTCACTATACTCTTTCTCGCCTATCAAACCATTGCAGGGAGCTTTGCATTTGCCAAGGTGGAAATTCAGACAGGGTCTTTCGTTTCTTTTAGTGGGCAGGCGTTTTTTGCACGTTCTGACGGGATAGGCGTCGTTTACGATATTTACGACGTCCTTGACCGTAATGCCCTGCATAAAAGGCCCGAAATACTTTGCCCCGTCCGCTTTAAGCTTTCGCGTAAGCTCAAGCACGGGAAATGGCTCTTTGGTATTTATCCTGATATAGGCGTAATTCTTGTCGTCCTTTAATAAAATATTATAATACGGCTTATGCTCCTTGATAAGATTGTTCTCAAGGAGAAGAGCGTCTACCTCGCTTTTTGTAATGATATAGCGAAAGTCAGCAATTTTCGCCACCATTGCCTCGACCTTAACGGGCTTTTCGGTGGACTGAAAATACTGTCTGACACGGTTTTTGAGTACTCTCGCCTTACCGATATAGATGATCTCTCCCTTATCGTCCAGCATAATATATACGCCGGGATTTGAGGGCAGAGTCTTCAGCTTTTCAATAACTCTTGCGTTTGCCATATTCTTATTATAACAAATAATAGACCTCGTTACAAGTGATATATCAAAAAAAGAGGCGTAACAAACAAGTTACAGCCTCGTTATATATCTGCAATTTTCTCAACAGATACTCTACTTTTTCCGTACTATACGAACGCTTTATTATAAAAAAGAGCATAGATTGCTCTATGCTCCTCTTTTATCATTTGACTATGCGTCTTTTCTTTCTGCCTGCGCCCTTGTACACGAAGATCGCGCCAAGTGCGATAAGCACTACGCAAACGATCCCTATAAGTATAGTGATCAGCACACCCATTCCGTCGTCTGAAGCCTTGACTCTCTCCCACATCGAAACGAGAGTTTTGTTAGACTCGCCAAAGTCCTTCATAACGCCGAGCTTTTCGTTCTCGATGTCGGGATATCTCATCTCGTCCTCAAAGAACTCGTCTACGTCGTACTCGTTATCCGTGATAACGGCTATACCGTCGTACTCCGTTCCCTCGCTATCTCTTATAGCCTTTTCGTCAACGGCTGAGGTATATCCTATCTCCATGGCGTTGAGCATAGCGATATCAGGTCTGCAAATGAAATTGATAAACTCCTGAGCAGCGGTTTTATTTTTTGAGGTCTTGGTGATGACCCAACCGTCGAACCATATGTTCGATCCAATCTCAGGTACGAAATACGCAAGGTTGGTTCCCTCCTCGGGTCCAAGCTCCTCAACGGCGTACATAGCGTCACCGCTCCAAGCAAGGTCAACGTATCCTATACCGCAGGCAAGATCGCTTTTTCCAAAGTCTACCTCGTAGCCCTTAAGACACTCACGTTGCTCCATTAAAACGGTTTCAGCAACCGTAAGCATGCTTGCGCTCGTATCGTTAATGAGCTTTCCCGAAAGAAATCCCTCGTTACCGGCAGGAAGTCTACCCTCCTCCTTTGCGTACATAACCGCCGCCGCATAAGCGTCACGGATACTGTCCTTCATATAGACGTTGCCGTCCAAATCCTCTATCTCGGTCTCGTTCCAAAGCAGACCCCAGCCTGCCTCTCTTGCCTGTCTTTCGGTAATAACGTCACAGTTGTATAAAATACCAAGCGTACCCCACATATAGGG
>JAZQYC010000218.1:0-9654 GCA_045633285.1 Clostridia bacterium
CCAACGACGAAAAGATTACCACTCTTTAGGGTCAAAAGCCTTATAATCTCGTACTGAAGCCTGTTGGTATCTTGGAACTCGTCAACGAGAACGTAACGGAATCTACGCTGATATTTTGCAAGCACCTCGGGAAAAGCGGTATAAAGTCTGAGCGTATTGAGGAGAAGATCGTCAAAGTCCATAGCGTTGGACTCCTTTAAAAGCTCCTCGTATCTCTCGTAAACGGACACGTAAAAATCTATATTTCTGATATAGCTGAACTCTATACCTGCGTCCTCGGGTGATATGCCCTTGGATTTGCAGGCTGAGATCAGATTGATAGCGCGCTCTTTAACGTCCTTATCGGTCTCTCTTTTTTCAGTAAGGATACGCTTGATAAGCTTTTCGCTGTCGTGAGCGTCGTATATGGTATAAGATTGAGTGTACCCAAGCTTTTCCGCCTCGTGACGAAGCACCCTCGCACAAAAAGAGTGAAAGGTGGTAGTTAGCGTACCGCCACAGCCTACGGTGTCTATAACTCGCTTGCTCATCTCTGCCGCCGCCTTGTTCGTAAAGGTAACTGCAAGAATATTCTCGGGAGCTACACCGCATTCCGAGATAAGGTAAGCTATACGGTAAGTAAGCACTCTCGTCTTACCGCTTCCAGCTCCTGCAAGCACGAGGACCGCGCCCTCGGTGTCCTTGACTGCCTTCAGCTGTACGCCATTAAGTAATTTTTCCCAATCTGCCATATAAATAGTACCTCTTATTAGTAGTATAATTATACCCCAAAAGCCCTGAATTGTAAAGTGTTAGATAGTACTTATAATCCCACTCGGGAATACAAAAAAAGAGCAACTCTCAAAAACAAGTTTGCTCTTTTGGATTGATATTAAATTGGACTTTAAACCAATCTTTTTATAATGCTTGCACGATCCTCGGCGCAAAGATAGATAGGCGCTACGTCAAGCACGGTCTTTGCTCCGACAACACCGTCTTTGTTCATTTTATAAACCGCTCTTGCGTATGCAACCAAAACGGACGAGGTGAACTCGGGGTTTGAATCAAGCTTAAGCTTGTATTCGATAACGTGTCCGTTTGATTTATCAAGACCAGTCTTTCCGCTACGAATCACAAGTCCTCCGTGAGGAATACCTGCATGGTCACGGTTAAGCTCTTCTTGCGATACGAAATGAACGGTCGTGTCGTAGTCTGCAAAGTAGTTGGGCATAGTCTTGATCTCGTTTTCGATTTTAGCCTTGTCCGCTCCCTCTTTTGCTACGACGAAGCATTCTCTCGTGTGCTTTTCACGGGTAGAAAAATCAGGCGTCTCGCCCCCTCTTATTCTCTCAAGCGCGCTCTCCACGGGTATGGTATATTGCTTAGCATCCTGCACGCCCTCTATTCGTCTGATAGCATCAGAGTGACCCTGACTTACGCCTTTACCCCAAAATGTATAGTCTCTGCCCTCGGGAATAACTGCGCCTGAATACACTCTTGCAAGTGAAAACATACCGGGATCCCAGCCTACCGAAATGATAGCCGTTTTTCCGCCTGATAGAGCGCTCTCGTCCACGTTTTTGAGATGCTCGGGTATTTTAGCATGCGTGTCGAAGCTGTCGATCACGTTGAAATATTTAGCAAGCTCGGGAGTTTGCACGGGAAGATCGGTAGCACTTCCACCACAAAGGATCATAACGTCGATCTTATCCTTCATGGAAATAGCCTCGCTCGCGCTGTACGTGGGAAGACCTGTAAGCGTTTTAAGTGATTTAGGGTCTCGGCGTGTAAATACTCCTACTGCCTCCATATCAGGGTTTTGTCTGAGGGCGCATTCTACCCCTCTACCAAGATTTCCGTAACCGTAAATACCGACTTTGATGCTCATAAATAGTTTCTCCAGATTGTTTTTTATATTATATAATAAAACTCCCTCAAAATGCAATTTTTTGAGGGCAGATTAGCTGAGTTTTTTTATAAAAAAATATGCGTGCTCCAAAATATGAAGCACGCATAATATAGCTAATTTTCAAAAAACGCTATTAGTCGGCGATAGCCTCTGCATCGTTTTGCGTACTTCTCTGCTCGAGGTCGCTATTCATCTGCTCGAGAGTTTTCTTATCAAGGTTGTAGATAAGTGCTACACCGATAAACTGAACGATTGCACTGAATACGTAAAGTCCTGCAACGAGCCAGCACATATTCTGCGCCGTCTGCATTGACTGACCCTCAGTTCCAAGCTCGGAGATGTATCCGAGAACGCCCATAAGAACGAGAACGATAGAAGGTCCGATGCCCTGAGCGAGCTTACGGAAGAATGAGTGGAGCGAGTAAACGACGCCCTCCTCTCTCTTGCCGGTCTTCCATTCGTTGTAATCGATAGCGTCTGCCATAAACGCCCAGGATACGCAGGTGTATACGCCCATACCGATTCCAAAGAATACCAAGCCGAGAATGTATACTATAAGACCTACGTCTGCGTTTGCGATCATGGGGAAGATAAGCATGATAACGCCACCGACTATAGAAACCATAGTTCCCATAACCGAAGCCTCTTTCTTGCCGTACTTATCAACGATCTTTTTGATGAAAGGCATAAATAAAAACATCGGAAGGAATCCAACTATCATAACCAGACCCGAAAGTTCAGCCTTACCAAAATATGTTGCAAACATTATGGTATTAGCCGTGGTTGCAGACTGCATACCGAGGAACATACCCATAGCGGCAACGGTAGCGCCTACTGCGGGACGGTTCTTGATAAAGTTCTTGAATGCAACTAGCACGTTGAATTTCTCTACTGCTTCGTTGGTCTTGACCGTATTTTCGTCTACACGTATCGTGATCTTCTTGATCATAAAGAGGAATGCTACGAATCCGAGAACACCCATCAAAAGAGCAGCCCAGAAAACTCTCTCTCCGAGAAGATCCTGTATCTGCTTGCCCGTCTCGGGGTTAAGCACGGGATTGCCTGCAGCGTCTACTCTGTTCTGCCAGATAATCATAGGAAGAATGATGTTGGGAAGAAGGTTACCAACCATTGATCCTACCGAACGCCAGGTAGAAAGCTGAGCTCTCTCACCTGCATCCTCCGTAACCAAGGAAAGCATCGATCCGTAAGGAACGTTAGCTACGGTGTAGCAAGCGTCCCAAATGATGTATCCTACGATAAAGAGCACGCATTTGAGCCACAGATCTGCGTTAGGAGCAGGTATAAATACCAATGCGCCTGCAACAAGCAGTCCACAAGCACCTATAAATATATAGGTCTTGAACTTACCCATTTTGTACTGTCTCTTGTCAGCGTCGATCATAGAGCCGATCAGCGGATCGTTGATAGCGTCCCAGATCTGAACCGCAAGAAGCAAAATAGACAATAAGCCCGTCTCAAGCATCATATAAACGAGCCAGAAGGTCTGAACCGTTCCCTTGAGAGCAAAGCTCATGTTACAACCAAAGTCACCTGCAGCGTAAGCAACCTTGTCCAGCATACCGAATTTACGTTTGCCGTTTGCGTCGTACTGAATTTCGTTTGCCATAATTTTCTCTCCCTTGTTTTTTTATACAAAAGGCTGACCTATTATAGTCAACCCATGCTGTACGATATATATATTATATAATATAAGTATCTTTATGTCAACCCCAAAATTGATTTTTTGGTCTTTGATTTACTCCTCTTCCTTGGAATACTTGTAATTTTTTTTGCCTACGTTATTGAATGGAACGACCTTGTGACGGGGAAGGCTCTTTGCAAGAGCGGTGATCTCAGCCATAAGATAATCGCATATAACCGTTCTCTGCTCAACGTTTGAAATAGCAGGGTCGAAGCGTATGGGCTTGCCGTAAACGCATCTTTTGAGCTTAGCTGCGTGGTACATAGGAACGAACGCAACGCACTTACCGGTAGCCTTGTAATATTGACGAGCAACGTCCACGAATTTGAGGTTAAACATATCAACGATCTCGTTGTGCTCCACCTCGCTCTCAGGGAAAATAACTACGTTTATACCCTTAGATAAAGCCTCTACCGTATCGCTGAACGTAGACAAGAGCCTTGCGTCACGAAATACGCCTATCGTGTCTGCGTTACCCATTACAAAAGAGGCAGGACGGGCGATTATATGACCAAGCATATTATAAAACCACTTGGATCTTTTAGGCTTGTTTCCCCAAAAGACCCTAGACGTGTACTCGGGAATCTCCTTTCTATTCATCATAGGTCCGTCGCACCAGATAAGCTTATTTTTCATAAAAAGCTCGGCAGCAAGCGGTCCGTGCACCTGAGAATGATTGGAAATTATAATACAGGACTCCTCGGGGATATTCTCCTCTCCCTCGTATTTTCTTTTGCGATAGAACAGCTTGACTATTCCCTCTATGAAATTAAGTAGTTTTTTCTTCTTAGGCTTAAGCATTTTTTCTCCTCAACTACAAAATTCTAACCTATTTGAGCCTCAAAGTCAACGGTTTTGGAGCTCTTTTCTCTTTCTTCTTCTTACTCTGTTGACGTGTCTTTCAAAGTCTCCGCTACTGATAAGCTCGGCAAGAACGAACTGCTCAAAGGTCGGCACTGTGCAAGAATATATCCCAAGCTTCTGCTCAAATACCCCAACCAGCCTTGACGGAAGCACCATATATCCTACCCTTATAGAGGGCGATATAGTCCTCGTAAAGGTATTCATATATATAACGTTGTCATCGTCAGAGAGTGAAAATAGTGTCTCCTCAGACTTCGTTGACACCGAAAACTCGGACTCAAAATCGTCCTCTACTATATACCTCTCCCCTTTTTTTGCCCAACGGATATATTCGTGCCTTTTGGACGCAGAGGCGGTTATGCCTGTAGGATAGCTTCTATACGGAGATATATGCAGTACGCTTGCCTTAGTCTTGCTTAGAGCATTGCTGTCTATGCCGTCACGGCGAAGCGGAAGCCTGTCGAGCCTGACCTTGGACGCCTCGTAGACCTTTTCGATCTTCTCGTAGGAGGGATCTTCTATTCCAAATATACAGTCTTCTCCAAAGAGATCAACGATCATACCGTACAGGTACTCTGCCCCCGAGCCAACGACTATACGCTCGGGATCAACGCGAACACCTCTATTTCTTGCAAGGTAGCCCGAGATCGCTATTCTCAGCTCCTCTCTTCCGTTATTTGGAGACCTTTCAAGTATCCTCTCTCCGTAATCGCTCATTACTCTTCTCATAGTTTTGGTAAGCACGGAAAAGGGAAACTGCGCGCTTTCGCTCTCCTCGTGATACGCCTTGATTCTTAGAGGCTCGCCGTGGTGGGCAAATCCGTCCGATTCCTTAAATATAACGACGTAACCGCTACGCTCTCTTGCCTCGACGTAGCCCTCCTCATCTAGGAGTCCGTAGGCGTGCTCGACGGTCACAGTGCTTATACTAAGCTCGCTCTCCATCGTCCTTTTGGACGGAAGCTTGCTTCTATATGGATACACGCCGTTTATAATATCCTCTCTCACCTGCTCGTAGAGCTGGAGATAAATAGGCTTAGGGGAAAATTTGTCGATTTTGTAATTCATCTGGTTATATAAAAAACTCCTATTTTGATTATTACAATATGTTCAAAAATAGTATATACTATGTCTTGTAAAAAATCAACTCTTTATGGAGGCAATATGAATTACAAAAAAATTCTGACAGTTCAGGATATATCCTGCGTAGGTCAATGCTCGCTCACCGTAGCGCTCCCGATACTCTCTGCTTGCGGTATGGAGACTTGCATACTTCCCTCTGCCGTTCTGTCTACTCATACGGCGGGATTTAGCGGTTTTACCTTCCGTGATCTCACGGACGATATGCCCGATATCGTAGCTCATTGGAAAAAGGAAAATATTTCTTTTGATATGATATACACGGGATATTTAGGTAGCATCAAGCAGGTCGGCTACGTCAAGAATATTCTTGAAACCACGGGCAAAGAAAGTTCTATCAAGGTAGTAGATCCGGCGTTTGCAGACAACGGCAAGCTCTATTCGATATTTGATATGGACTACGTAGAGGCTATGAAAACGCTTTGTCCTGCCTGCGATATACTCGTTCCCAATATCAGCGAGGCTTGCTTTTTGACAGGCAAGGAGTTTAAAGAGCAATACGACGAAGCGTATATCAAGGATCTGGTCGAGGCACTTTGCGCTCTCGGATCAAAAACCGTTGTTTTGACGGGCGTCAGCTATGAAGAGGGCAAAACGGGCGTCGTCGTGTACTCTGACGGCAAAATGGAGTATTACCGTCACGACAAGATCAGCAAGGGCTGTCACGGAACGGGTGACGTGTATGCGTCAGCTTTTGTTGGGGCTTTGGCTAACGGAAAATCGGTTTTTGACTCAGCAAAAATTGCAGCTGACTACGTCGTTGAATGTATCAAGGTAACGGACGGTGATCCCGATCATTGGTACGGGGTAAAATTCGAGCTTGCTCTCCCCTATCTCATAGAAAAGGTTAAATAATCTAATTTTACCAAAAGCTACCGCAGCTTACAGTCAGCACGGTAGCTTTTATTATATTCGTTTGACATCTTACGACATATTTAGTATAATGTTTTCATTATGGACACGAAATACGTTGAACTTAATGAAAATTTTACCACGATACCAATAGCGCACCGCGGTCTACACGGTGAGGGTGTCAGCGAGAACTCTATGCAGGCATTTAGGCTTGCTATCGAAAAGGGCTACGCTATCGAGATAGATCTGCGTATGACCAAGGACGGCGAGATCGTCGTCGTACACGACTCTAACCTCAGAAGAGTGACGGGTCAAGACGTTTTGGTTGAGCATCTCACGAAGGACGAGCTGAAAAAATATCCCCTCTCGAGCGGTGAATTAATTCCTACCTTTAAGGAATTTTTGGCTCTTGTAAACGGTCAAGTACCCGTTCTCGTTGAAATCAAGGCAAACGAGGGATTTGATCCCGAGCTATGCGAAAAGGTGCTCTTTGAGCTTAAGGATTACGAGGCAAAGGACAAGATAGCTCTTCAATCCTTCAATCCTTACGTGGTCAAGCATTTCAAGACTCTCTGCGACGAATATTCTGTAGGACTTTTGGCAACAAGGGAATATCCCTTTTCTACCCTCAAGAACTACGTGCTCCGCACCCTCAAACTCTACAAGAGTATTCACGCGGACTTTATATCCTACAACGTTTGTTATCTTCCCTATCGCAAGGTCAGCAAGATAAAAAGGCGTGGGCACAAGGTGCTTGCTTGGACGATAGATACACCTGAGAAGCTCTCTAAAGCAAGAACTTACGCAGATAATATCATTTTTGAAAAAATCGAGCTGAACTAAATCAAAATCAAAGCTATTCAATAAAAAACGAGAGCATTTCGTTATTTTGCCGAAATGCTCTCTTTCTATAACTTTATAATTATTTTTCTTCAACGAATCTTTTTAATATTTCAAAAAGCTCGGGACATATAACGTGCTCTATACGGCAAGCGTTTTCCTCTGCAAGCTCGGTATCTGCGCCAAGCTTGATCAAAAGCCCCGTGATAACGCTATGACGTTCGTATATCTCAAATGCGCGCTTAGCTCCGCTCTCCGTGAGGTCTATTTTTCCGCTCTTTGATCTCACGATATACCCTCTGCTCTCCAATAATCCAAGCGCTCTCGATACGCTGGGCTTGGAAAAATTAAGCTCACTCGCAACGTCGATAGCGCGAAGCTCTGCTTTACTTTTTTTCAGAACGTATATAGTTTCGAGATATGTTTCTTCTGATTCGCGATATTTCATAATCCACCTGAGCCTATTATACTTCATTTTTTTGAATTTGTAAAGTCAAAAAAGCTCGGTGCGCTTCTCCTTGATCAATTTCATATTAAATAGAAGAAAGGTAACTAAAACGTTACCTTTCTTCCAGAAAAGATGTATTTGATATTAGTCCTTTTTATCAGGCGTAGAACAGGTACATTTGCTTTGTCCCGTTTTTGAGCAACAGCTCTTTGCGTGTGGACAGCCTATACATTTAGCTCCGCTTTTTTTGGCCTTGTATATATATAAGCCCGCTCCGCCTATTATTAGTGCGATTAACGCTATTGCTATTATCTCGCCCATGTTTCACCTTTAAACCTTAAGCTCGTATTCCTTTTTGAATTTCTTTCTGTTTTTGAGTATGATAGTCGTGAATATTCCAACGATCGCAAGCACGAACACCCAACCAACGATAGGCATCCAAGCATCACCGAGCGAAACACCCGTAATGAGCGCGCCAAAGAAATAAGTCAGGAATGCTACCGTAAATCCAACTGCAAACTGAAGACCTATTCCTGCCCAGAACCACTTTCTGTCCTTGATCTCAGAGTTCATAGCACCGATAGCAGCAAAGCAAGGAGGAGTGAACAGATTGAACATCATATACGCAAGAGCAGCGATCTTGGTGATTGCAAATACTGCCGCAACCTCAGCGCCAGCGCCCTCCATAAGAGCAAGCTCCTCGGTGTCTATGAGGTTTTCGAGGCCAACGAAGCAAACCGCAAGAGTAGCTACTACGTTCTCCTTTGCGATAAAGCCCGTAACTGCTGCCGCTGCAAGCTGCCAAGCGCATACGCCCACGATAGGAGCGATAACGTAAGCAAAGGGAGTTGCAATATCGTGGAGTATAGATTCACCTGCCTCCACTACCTCGAACGACCAGTTGAAGGTCTGCATTACGTGTACGACGAAGTTACATACGAGAATGATCGTTCCTGCCTTGACCACGTACGCCCAACCACGACTGCACATTGATTTGCAAGCAGACCAAAGGCTGGGAGCTTTGTATTCGGGCATTTCGATAATGAAATAGGACTTTCTGCTTTTGTATCCCGTAATGAGGTTAACGAGCAATGCTCCAAGAAGAATGATCGCTATACCAACGAAATACATCATCGTTCCAACCCAGGGAGAATCTCCGAAGAACGCTCCTGCAAAGAGCGAAATAACGGGAAGCTTAGCACCGCAGGGCATAAAAGGCGTGAGCATTGCAGTAGTTCTGCGCTCTCTTTCGTTTTTGATCGTTCTGCAAGCCATTACGCCGGGAATTGCGCAACCCGTTCCAATAACGAAGGGAATGATAGATTTTCCCGACAAGCCGACCTTTTTGAATATAGGATCGAGAACGACGGACGCTCTTGCCATATATCCACAGTCCTCAAGAAGAGCAATGAGAAAATACATTATCATAACGAGAGGCAAGAATCCAATAACGGCTATTACGCCTCCGATCACACCGTCAACGAGAATGGACGCCCATATACCAAGCTCTCCCGCCTCGTTAGAGAGCGCGTCTGCTACTAAGCCCTGACCTGCTTCAAGCCAGCCAACGAAGGTATCTGCGATCCATGGACCGAGCCAAGCCTGCGAAATACCAAAAACGAGGAACATTACGACTGCAAATATAGGAAGACCAAGCCACTTATTAGTAAGTATATCGTCAACCTTATCCTGCCATGTCTTTTCCTTGGTGAAGACCTTTCTTTTTTCTACGTCCTTTACGATACCGTTAACGAAATCAAATCTTTTTCTATCCGCCTCGGTAACTGCTACCTTATCGTTAAGGTCGATATCGCCCTGAGCAAAAGGAGCGCTCTGAGCATTTCCTATCGCCTTTAGCGCCTCCTCTACGACCGTTTTCAGTCCGTCTGCCGTAATAGAGGTAGTCTCAACTACCGC
>JAZQYC010000219.1:0-1447 GCA_045633285.1 Clostridia bacterium
ATCCCCTACCGAAAAGAGCTCTGCTATGCTTTTCGTAAAACCGCACCTATCAAGAGAAAGCACTACGATAAACATTGATATTACGAACGGCACAAGCGCAAAGGGAAGCCTTTTTGCTATGCGCACGTATAGTCTCAGGTCACCCCTCTTTATTAAAACGTACGCAAGGGATATCACGAACAGGCTTAAGGCGAATGCAACGCAGGCTTGCCACATTTCTATTCCTATATAACCGCAAACGGAAAGAGCAAGTATCGCTCCGATCAAATGCACCAGACCAACCGTGAGCAAAAACCTGTCCCCAATCCTCACCTCGTCCTCTATCACGTAAAGAGGCGCTCTCAGATGCTTTCGAAACATTGTGCGTAGTATCAGATACGCCCCTACGCTTGAGGCTACGCTCGGCAGGATCATTATCTTGACCTATTCCAAAAAGTCCACGCCAAGCGCTCCGGCTAAGTATATATTGGTAGGATTACCTATAACGAGGGTCATAGAGAGCGTATTTGCTGCAACGAATTCACTTATCAAAAATGGAATAGGATTGATATTAACCTTTTTGGAAAAATGAATGATAAAGGGCGTAAAGGTAAGTATAACGACGTCGTTCGAGGTAAATACGGTTAGAATAGATACCGTCACGTAGAGCATAAAAAAGAGGCTCTTTTGGGTTGATTTTGCATGACGAACGGCAAAAGACGCCAAGTACTCAAAGAGATTCATTTCATCAAGAAAAACGGACAACACGGTCATTCCAAAGAATATCACAAGAAGCTTCAACGGGTTGACCGCAGTATCTGCGCTAAGACCAAGCCATGCCTCCTCCACGGAAATAGAAGAGGTCAATATCAAAAAAATCGCCCCAATTGAGGCTATTATCCAATAAATACCAAAGGCCTTGCCCTTGATCGTGATATTAGGCTTAACCACAAGTCCCGTAATAATACCAAGGACGGTGAGCGCGCTGATAATAAGAGTAACTGCCATAATTCTTCTCCAAAGAGTATTTTAGCACAAGGCACACCGCTTTGCAAGAAAAACGACCTAATTGCAAAATAAAAAGAGAGAACGTTTCACTTTTTTAGATTCGTTCCCTCTTTCTTTTTTTATTAAGCTTTATCAGCCAAGCATCGTGACCGCCTTTAGCGTAGTAATAGCTCTTGCCACCACGTAACCACCTACGATGCAAGCTGACACCACGCATATTACAGCAAGCGCAATAACTAAAATTTTTCTACTTTTTTTGGTCATTGATCAATTATGCGTTCTTAGCACGTCTTCTTTCTCTTCTGCGCTCGAGCATCTCAAGTCTTTTAGCTTCCTTTTCTGCCTCGATCTGCTTAACTACGATATCAATGCTATCGCAAGCAGTCTTGACCATCTCTGCGCTCGTGATCTTGAGTACGGTGGGAGCAGGACGGATAGCGACCTTGTTTTCGCTAACGTA
>JAZQYC010000220.1:0-12545 GCA_045633285.1 Clostridia bacterium
CATAGGCTTAGTAATATAAGGATTGACGCCGAGCGCAAATTCTCCCACGTATCTTGCGCCCTCGTCGGTATCGAATATCTTGTTGACGGCATCTGTGTAATTTGCAGTAGCGTTTACGATCTTTCCGTCCTTGAACTCTAAGCGTACGTTTTCAAACTTGATACCGTTTTCAACGGACGGAGTGTTGTAGGTGATATAGCCGTTAACGCTATTTTTGACGGGAGCGGTGTATACCTCGCCGTCAGGAATATTCATATGACCTGCGCACTTGATAGCGTTAATGCCCTTGATCGAAAAGCTGAGATCGGTGTCTTTTGCGACTATTCTTACCTTGTCGGTCTCGTTCATAAGCTTAACCAATGCGTCCATAGCTCTGTCCATCTTGGAATAATCAAGGTTACATACGTTGAAATAGAGATCCTCAAAAGCCTCCGTGCTTACTCCCGAAAGCTCGCTCATTCCCTCGGTGGGGTAGCGCAGAACTACCCATTTGGTATTCTTTACCCTCAGCTCGTGATGCACGGGAAGAGAATACAAGGAGCTGTACATATTCATCTTGTCTCCGTCAACGTCAGCAAGCTCGTACGCGTTGTTTCCCCCTCTGACACCAATGTACGCGTCCATTTCCTTCATTCTGAATGAATCGTACTTTGCCATAAGCTCTGCCTGCTCACGGGTAATGCCTCTTAAAAGTCTTCTCTTGATCTTGTTGTTTCCAAGCTCCACGAAAGGAATAGCTCCTACCTTATAGCATTCCTCGATCAGAGCCTCCACAAAAACCGTATCCACGCCCGTTGCCTCAATAAGCACCTTTTCTCCCTTTTTTAGAGAACAGCTGTAATTAACGAGATTGTACGCAAGCTTTTTGATTCTTTCATCACATTTCATATATTCACCTATATTTGCCTAAATCCAGCCTTTTCCATAAAGCGGATAAAAGCGTCCTTTCCTTTTTGATCGTCTTTAAATACCGCAGTGTTTTTGAGTATCTCCTCACAGACCTTACCAACGTAGCTCTTGATGCTCTCCCTTGCCTCCGCTCTTGACCCATAGCTATTTTCCTTAAGCTCTGCGATCAAAGCGCTATGCTTTTTCAAGGGAGACTCACTGCTTTCAAGATCGTACTCTTTTTCTCCAAGCAAAATATCCTCTATCATGGTAAACTCCTTGTCAAGTCTACCGGGGAGAATAAACAGTCCCATAGCCTCTATGAGCCCTATACCCTCCTTTTTGATATTGTGATACTCGGGGTGAGCGTGGAATATACCGTCAGGATACTCTTCACTCGTTCTGTTGTTTCTGAGAAGCAGGTCAATAGAGTATCTGCCATCTACCTTTCTTGCGATCGGAGTAATAGCGTTGTGACCCTCCGTCGTCCTTGCTATTATATCCACCTTTTCGTCCGAATAACCTTTCCAGAACTCGTGAATATAATCGGCGGCGGTTACGATATCCTCTATATCGTCAGCGTAAAGTCTTACGTTGCTATTGTACCACTCCTGCACCGAAAACTCAACCTTTGGGAATTTGTCGTGGACAAAGCTCCACCTCTTTTTGGTAAAGTGTACGGGCATCAGATGACCGCCACCCTGATAATGCTCGTGCGACAGAATAGATCCGCCGACTATTGGAAGACAAGCGTTCGAGCCTGCAATATAGTCAGGAAAAAGCTTAACGAACTCAACGAGCTTTCTAAAGGTCTCCTTTTTCATAGTCATAGGAGAATGCTTTTCAGAAAAGATTATGCAATGCTCGTCGTAGTACATATATGGCGAAAACTGCAAATACCATTTCTCGTTATTGAGAGTAATAGGCACGAATCTGAGCGTTTGGCGAGCAGGAAAGCCCACTCTTCCTTGATATCCGAGATTTTCCTTGCATAGCATACACTTGGGATATCCCGTCTGAGGAGCATTTTTTAGCCTTGCAATCTCCTTGTTGTCCTTTTCGGGCTTAGAGAGATTGACCGTGATCTCAAGATCACACTTTTCGCCCTCGTGTCTCCAATACAGATTTCTACGGATATCGGTGAGCTTGATATAATTGCTCTTGATACCAAGATCGTATAATCCAAGAAGCGCTCCGTGAGAACCTTTTTCCTCGTAGTCTCTCTTGAAAAATGCGTTGACCTGACTTGGAAGAGGGGTGCAAGCGCCAAGAATAGCCGTCTCAAATAGTCCTCTATCCGATTGATCGATCAATCCCTTCTCTATCGCGTAGTCGCTAAGCGGAGCAACTAGAGTGTCAGGAACTTCAAGATCTCTCACGTTCTCGCTTGCTCTCTCGTCCTCACCCATTGTATCGGTATGAAGATCGAGAAGATTCATAACTGCATTTTTTACAAAAGGAATATCCTCCTCGTCAAGTCGAAGATTATATTTTGCGTATTCAATTAGATCGTTGATATTTTTGTGTACGTTCATAGCTTTTAATTATAGAACATTATATCCGAATAGGTGGGTATCTTGTACGAATCCTTATCAGTCTTGGACTCAAGCCTGTCGGCAATTCCTCTTGCTCTTTCCATAGCGGGAACTATCTCGTCACGGTACGCCTCGCTTCTTTTGACCTCGTCCTGAATATCCTTTGCCTTTTTGAGCTTGTCGTCAAGCTCTGCTATAGCCTTGCAGAAGCAGTCAAGCTCAGTAGAATAATCGCGCACCGCATCGTGCTGAGCGCTTTTTTGAATACCAAGCTCGCTGAGCTTGATAGCGCAACCAGCGATCTTATCAAGATAAGAGGTAAAATTAGGTATAAGCTGGGTCTTTGCCATCATAAGCATAGTGCTTGCTTCGATGTTTATAGTCTTTGCATAGTCGGCAATATATATCTCGAATCTGCTCTCGATCTCCTCACGGCTGAGCACCTCCTGAGCCTCGTAGCACTTGATATTCTTTTCACGGAGCATGGTCTTGTATGCGTCAACGCAGTTTCCTATGCTCTCCAAGCCTCTTGCCTTTGCTTCCTCTGCCCATTCGGAGGAATAATTGTTGCCGTTGAAGATAATTCTTCTGTGCTTAGCAAGAAAGTCCACAGCTACCGATTTGAGAGCTATCTTGGAGTCCATTCCGCCCTTGACCTTCTCCTCGGTAAGATCAGCCATTTTCTCAAGCATACTAGCTACTATCGTATTGAGCACGGTGGTAGGAGTTGCAATAGATGCGGACGAGCCAACCATACGGAACTCGAATTTGTTTCCAGTGAAGGCAAAAGGTGACGTGCGGTTTCTATCGCTCCTATCCTTTCTGAGAGTGGGAAGAACGAACTCACCGAGATTGATGATGTCACGGTGCTTTGCCTCGTGGTGAACACCCTGCATAAGTCTTTCGACCATCTCCTCAAGCTCTCCCACGAATACCGATATTACGGTAGGAGGAGCTTCGTATCCACCAAGACGGAGATCGTTACCTATCTGGGACGCAGATACTCTCAAAAGATCGGCGTACTCGTCAACCGCTGCTATGGTGGAGGCAAAGAATGCAAGGAAGGGAAGATTATCGTCGGGATTTTTGGTCGGGTCGATCAGGTTGATACCGTCGTCCGTGGACACGGACCAGTTATTGTGCTTACCCGAGCCGTTTACGCCCTGAAATGGCTTTTCGTGCAAAAGACAGGCAAGGTTATTCTTCTCTGCAACCTTTTTCATTATCTCCATTATGAGCTGATTGTTATCGGTTGCGATATTTGCCGTAGCAAAAATAGGCGCAAGCTCGTGCTGAGCGGGCGCAACCTCGTTGTGCTGAGTCTTAGCGGTGATACCGAGCATCCAAAGCTCCTCGTTAAGATCCGCCATGTATCTTCCGACCCTTTCTCTTATGGTAGCGTAATACTGATCGTTCTTTTCCTGACCCTTGGGAGCAGGCGCGCCAAAAAGAGTACGACCCGTAAACCTGAGGTCAAGTCTATTCATATAATCGTTTTTGTCAACGAGGAAATATTCCTGCTCTGCTCCAACGTTAGAAATAACGTGCTTAGAGGTAACGTTACCTGCAAGACGCAGAACTCTCATTCCCTGCTTGTCAAGAGCTTTCATTGAACGAAGAAGAGGGGTCTTTTTGTCAAGCACCTGACCGTTATAAGAACAAAACGCAGTAGGCACGCAAAGAACGCAAAGACCGTTATCAGTCTTTTTCAAAAACGCAGGAGAGGAGCAATCCCATACGGTGTATCCTCTCGCCTCAAATGTCGCTCTTATGTTTCCACTCGGGAAGCTCGATGCGTCCGCTTCTCCACGGGAAAGGTTCTTGCCCGTAAACTCAAGGATAGTGTTTCCTTTCTTGTCGATAGAAATGAAGCTATCGTGTTTTTCTGCGGTGTAGCCAGTAAGAGGCTGAAACCAATGCGTATAGTGAGTAGCGCCGTTTGCAATAGCCCACTCCTTCATAGCCTCTGCGAAGATATTGGCAAGCTCACGGGTAAGCTCTCCACCCTCGCTCTGAAGCACGTGAAGCTCACTAATTGCGCTTTGGGGAACGTACTTTTTCATAACTTCTTCCGAAAAAACGTTCGTTCCAAAAATTTCCGTGATCTTCTTTTCCTCAGTAATACGTTTTGGCATAAAAAACTCCTTAAGCCCATTCGGGCAGTTGCAAAATCTTATCTAGTATATTATAATAGATTTATATATAAAAAGCAAACGATATGTATAAAAAAATGATCGCGAGGGATCAAATGATATTCAAAGTAGCACGAGCAGAGCTTCATAATTGGGAAGAGCCGATAATTTCAGGAAACCGAGGTAGCGGTACGGTGTTCTTTTGCGGTTGCACGATGAAATGCCTGTTTTGCCAAAACTACGAAATATCAAGAGGAACGAAAAAGGGTGTTTCCGTCACCGAAGAGGAGCTTTTGAGGTTGTTTTTATCACTTGAGAAAGAGGGCGCGCACAATATCAACCTCGTCACCCCCTCTCACTACGCAAAGCCTCTTAGATCAGTGCTTGAAAAATTCAAAAAAATATCCGATCTTCCCGTCGTTTACAACACCAACGCCTACGAAAGCGTAGAAAACCTCAAAGGACTTGAGGGCTTGGTGGATATCTATCTACCCGATCTTAAATACGTATCGAGCGAGCTTTCCGCTCAGTATTCAGGACGAGCGGACTATTTTGAGAAAGCAATGCCAGCAATTTGCGAAATGCAAAGACAGCAACCAAACGATATAATAAAAAACGGCGTTATGCAAAAGGGAATGATAGTCAGATATCTCCTTTTGCCGAACGCAACCGAGGACGGAAAAGCCGTGCTTGACGCACTTTGCACTCTTCCCAAAAAGCCCTTGGTTAGCATAATGTCACAGTATTTCCCTACCGAGGCCGTCCAAAACCACCCCATTTTAGGTCGAAAAATAAGCATACGTGAGTACGAAAAGGTGACCAACTACGCCGACGCTCTTGGTTTTGACGGCTATATTCAAGACCCTACGAGCGCAACTATGGACTACACCCCGAGCTTTGATCTTGACCTCGTTAAAAAAAGATTAAACCAGAAAACGTACACGAATATATAAAAATTTGCACACTTTTTTGACATAAAAAAGCACGCTTTGTTATTTTTTCATAGCGTGCTTTGTTTATAATATAAATATGCGATCTAGGAGCGTCTTTTGCCTTTTCACGGATTCAAAGATCGTACGAGAAGAGCTTTTATTTATCCTCTGCCTGCTTAGCAAGAGAGTTGAGTATTCTTGATCTCACGACGTCTTTATAGCAGTCGGGCAAAAATGATACATTTACTGCGTTCATCAAGCATCTGACTTTGTCCTCGAGAGTGAATCCACAATGCTCTCTTAAAAAATCAAATTCCTTTTCCACGCTCGTAGACGACACCACCGTGCTATCGGTGTTTACGGTTGCAAGTATACCCTTTTCAAGATATTTCTTGATAGGATAATCAGCCATATTTTCTATTGCGCCCGTCTGATAATTGCTCGTAGGACACATCTCTATACCGATCCTCTTGCGCTTGACCTCCTCCACGAGCCTTTCGTCATGAATAAGCCTTACACCGTGACCGATACGGGTCGCGCCGAGTTTTATTGCGGTCTCCACACACTCAGGACCACCCCTTTCTCCTGCGTGAATGGTGCAAGGAAGCGATAAGGCTTTTGCTTTTTCAAAAAGATCGTCGTACTTTTCGTACGAGAATCCCTCCTCGTCTCCTGCGAGATCTAAGGCGCAAACGCCCTTTCCAAGGTATTTACTAACAGCAAGAACGGTCTTTTCGTTCTGAACGTCCGTTCCGACCTTTCTCATACAGCAAAGAATGAGCTGGGCTATAAATTTGGTATTCTCCATACCCTTTTTGAGACCCTTGATAGCGCTCTCTACAACCTCGTCTACGGTAAGTCCGTTTCTCGTGTGAAGAAGGGGCGCAAATCTGATCTCTGCATATATCATTCCTTTTTTAGCAAGGCGTGATACCAGAATTTCAACCGATCTTTCCACGCTTTCCTTGCTTTGGAGCACCGAAAGGGGAAGATCGAAATAGGTAAGATATTTCGTCAGCGTTCTCTCCTCGCCCGAAAAAGCGAGGTAGTTTCTGAGCTCCGCCTTATCGTAAGTCGGTAGCGTAACGTTGTCAATGCCGGCAAGCTCGATAATATCATCGGGTGTAAGCGAACCGTCCAAGTGTAAATGCAAATCAATCATAGTTTACTCCTTATAATATTATTCTTTATTTTTAATTTTTCTATTCTCAGAGCGTGACTAACTCTTCTATTGCCTCGGTCAGAATCTCCCCAAGTCTTCTTGCAGACGATTCTCCCTCGATCTTTACCTCCTCGTGTGAAAGCTTCTTATTCTCTATCCCAGTAGCCATATTGGTAACGGTCGAAATAGCTCCAATTCTCATACCTGCATGCACTCCTGCCATGGCCTCAAGCACGGTGCTCATTCCAACGAGATCAGCCCCGATTTTTCCATAAAAATCTATCTCTGCCGGAGTCTCGTACTGTGCTCCTCTTACCTGCAAGTATACTCCTTTTTTAAAGCCGTAGCCAAGCGACTCTGCCTTTTTTTCAAGAATATCGTATACGTTATCGTCGTAGACACGGCTCATATCGATAAACTCAAGCCCCAAACCAAACGATCTTCTGATGTCACCCTTTATGGGAGATGGAACGAAAGAGGATATATGATCTTGTATCAGCACCTGATCTCCGACCTTGTAGTTTCTGTTGATCGCGCCTGCGGAATTGGTAAGAATAAGCGTTCCTGCTCCAAGCTCGTGGGCTATTCTGATAGATCTTACAACATCGTCCTCGCTATATCCCTCATAGAGATGCACTCTTCCCTTAAAAAGCATTACGGGAACTCCCCTCAAATAGCCAAAGTATAGCTCTCCCGCGTGACTTGACGTCGTGCTTCTTGGCATATACTTTATATCCTTGTAGGGAATAACCACGGGGCTACTTAGTTGATCTGCAAGAGAGCCAAGTCCAGAGCCAAGCACGATAGCTATACTTGGCTTAAAATCAACTCTTTTTCTAATACAAGCGGTCGCCCTTTTAATTTTTTCAAGTTCTGTGAGCATATCTCCTCCGTTTTTTTAGTGTACCACACAATTGCTCTCTTTTCAATACCTTTTGATAAAATTTTTTCGAATATTTCTCTCTGAAGTCAACAAACTATACTTATGCAAAGGACTAAACGTATGGGATTCGGTGCAAGCGCCGTTATCCTTGCTCTATTTGGATTTATATGCAAAATTATCGGCGCGCTCTACCGCATTCCGCTTACCAATATACTTGGAGCAGAGGGAATGGGCGCTTATCAAGCCGTTTTTCCTCTATTTACTATTCTTCTCACTATCTCCTCGGGCGGAATCACTCAAGCGGTGTCTGCTCTCATATCAGGCGCAGAGGATAGAGAAAAAGAAACGCGTGGAATACTCAAAGCCGGACTTAGCGAAGTGCTCGTTTTATCGCTTTCAATAAGCGTGATCACCTTCGTATGCGCTCCCCTTTTTGCCCAAGTTCAGGCAAACCCCGTTGCGGAAATCGGATATAAAATACTTGCTCCCGTCATAATTTTGTCGGGATTATCCGCTCTTATCAAGGGCTACTATCAATCAAGATCAAACGTTGCTCCCACCGTGATATCCAATCTCATCGAACAGCTCGTAAAACTAATAGTCGGACTGTCGCTATCACTATACCTTGCTCCTAGAGGAATCAAATACGCAGTCGGAGGCGCGCTCGTGGGCACTCTTCTTGCAGAGCTATCAAGCCTGCTTTTTCTCATCGTTCGATTTTTCAAGGGCTCGGATAAGCCTCTTGATCTTCCGCCCCTCTATCCCGTTAAATACGACTTTTTGAGAGTTTTGAGAGCGGTGCTTCCTCTATCGCTTGGAGGACTTATTCTTCCTCTCAGCTCTCTGTTTGACAGTATAGCGGTAGTCAACGTGCTGACCTATACCTTAAAGGATAATTCGCTTGCGACAGCCTATTACGGTCTGCTATCGGGAACGGCTAGCACTCTTACCAATCTACCCGTGGTATTCACGGTTGCCATCAGCGTAACCGTAATCCCTGCCGTTTGCTCGGATAAAAAATCAAGTTCGCTTATTCAAAAGGCAGATCTATCCGTAAAGCTTGCTTGCTTCGTATGTATCCCCTTTGCGCTCCTTATGATCGCACTTTGCTCTCCTATAACAAACCTATTATACCCTGCGCTCAGTCAAAGCGAAAGATCGGTCGCGTCTATCCTTTTATGCTTGTCGTCTCTCTCAACCCCCGCCCTTGGAATCACTCAAATATACTCATCTCTTCTCTTTTCGGTCGGAATGGGGTCAAGATCAGCGATAAATCTTGCCATATCAACTGCTATCAAATGCGCTCTCACCGTGCCTGCGGTGTATCTTTTTGGAATATACGGGGCGGTAGGAGCAAGCGCGGTTTCCTATACGGTCTCGGCTGTCCTGAACGCTAAGCTTTGGAGACGGGTCTTTGGAAAAAGCGATGGTCTTTTGAAAGCGTTTGCTATCTTTGCTTTTTGGTCGACCTCTATAAGTATACCCCTATTTGTCCTCGGAAATCGTCTAAATACCCTCGTCTTGATTGGACTTTCCGCGCTTTGTATGGTATTATATTTATGTATCACAATCAAAATGGGTGCGTTCACTGATCAAGAGCTATATAGCATGCCCTTTGGCAAAAGGCTCGCGCGCACCACAAAAAAGGAGCTAGAATGAGTATTACTCTCGTAGGCTTGGGCTTTTCACCCGAGCATTTGACCCGTCAAGGAGAAGAAGCAATCAAAAATGCCGATAATCTCGTCGTTTTAACCTCGAGATCACCCTCTTACGGATATTTCAAGGATATTCCGCACGAGACCCTCGATAAGTTTTTCGACGATAGTGAGAGCTTTGAGGATACCAACGACAAAGCGTCAAAATATCTTCTTTCACTCAAGGGAAGTACCGTGTTATGCGCAGACGGTGACGGCGTATCAGGCGGTATAGAAAGAGCTATACTTGCTATCTCTAAGGACGTTAAGGTTTGCCTCGGGGTCAGTTCGACTTCCGTTTTGAGATCTAAAGCAAAGTCGGGAGAGAGCTTTTTACATATTACCGCTACGGATTTTGTAAACGAGCCTCCCGTTGAGATCAATAGAAGCATTCCCCTTATAATTACAGAAATAGACGACGAATTTCTCGCATCTGAGATCAAGCTCATTCTGCTTGATAAGGTGGGAGAGGGTGAAATATATTATCTTAAGGACAAGCTCAAAAAAATATCCATAGCCCAGCTTGACAGACAAAAATTCGACCACACCTCCTCTATCGTTATTCCCGAGGTCGAGGTGACTAAACGTGAAAGATACGGATTCTCCGATCTTATAGAGATAATGAAGATTCTCCGCTCGCCTACAGGCTGTCCATGGGACAGAGAGCAGACTCACGAGAGTATTCGAAAAAACCTCATAGAAGAGGCGTATGAGCTGGACGAGGCTATCGAAAAGGACGATCTCGATATGATGACCGAGGAGTGCGGTGACGTGCTTTTGCAGTCAGCGTTCAACGCTCTTATTGCAGAGGAAGAGGGAGAATTCACCCTATCTGACGTATTGACAATGCTGTGCGCAAAGCTCGTCAGCCGTCACACCCATATATTTGGAGACGTCAAAGCGTCTAATGCAACCGAGGCGCTATCTGCTTGGGAAAACGCTAAGAAAAAGGAAAAGGCAGGCAAAGGAAAATTCGATACCGTTCCAAGGGCTATGCCCGCTCTTTTGCGCGCGCAAAAAATTCTCAAATGCGCAGGAGTGAAAAAGGAGATTCAAAAAGATATTTTGACCAAGGAGGCTTGGGGCAAATTGCTCTTTGAGTTTGTTCGTGAAATGCGTTCACAAGACGTTGACGGAGAGGAAGCCTTGCAGAGCGCTATAGCAGAATTTATTAGATCGGAGGAAAACGCTCTTGACTCTTAAGATCAAGGATATTACCCTATCCTCACCTTACCTTCTTGCTCCTCTTGCAGGATACACCGATATAGCTTTTCGCTCAATGTGCAGAGAATACGGCGCAGGGCTTACCTATACCGAAATGGTAAGCGCAAAGGGGCTCGTATACGGCAACGAAAACACTAACGATCTGCTTCGTTTACATAGCACCGAAGTACCCTCTGCTGTGCAGATATTCGGCTGTGACCCCGAAATCATGGCTCGAGCTATCGGTATGATCAAGGCAGATATCATAGATATCAATATGGGCTGTCCGGTAAGAAAGATCGTCTCAAACGGCGAGGGAAGCGCTCTTATGAAAAATCCGAAGCTTGCCTATGACGTGGTAAGATCGTGTGTTAAGGCGTCAGGCTCACGCCCCGTCACGGTCAAATTCCGTAGCGGATTCGATGAAGACTCTATCAACGCTCCCGAATTTGCCCTTTTGATGGAAGAAGCAGGAGCATCCGCTCTCACCCTACACGCAAGAACAAGAGAGCAATTTTATTCAGGTCTTGCAGATCGCGAGCTTATAAAAAAGGTTGCAAGCACTCTCTCCGTACCCTTCATTGCAAACGGTGATATCACCTCAAAAAAGGATATCGAGGAATACGAGGGCTCTGCGGTTTCGGGATATCTTATCGGGCGTGGCGCGCTTGGCTGTCCCGAGATATTTGCAACGCTTAGAGGGGAAGATATAACCGTTTCCAAAAAGGATCAGATACGCACTCATATAGAGCGACTACTTAACTATCTGCCCGAGCGTATCGTGGTCAACGATATGAAAAAGCATATGTGTCACTATCTCAAGGGTATGCGTGGCATCAAGGAAATGAAAAACGCTATATATAACGCAACCTCAATCAAAGAACTTCTTTCCGTTTTTTAATTCACATTCAAAAACTCCTCCGTCATAAGATAAGGCGGAGGAGTTTTTTATGAGAGTGGTTTTCGTAGACGGTAAAAAAGGTGGGATAAATCCCGAAAAGATCTTTCTTGGAAGAGACTCGCTAGTGCTTTTTGGAAAGAGCGCGTTTCCTGCTATCTCACTCGATGACGAGCTACGAGGCGAAACCAATCTTATCAAAAGCCTTTGTATGCTCTCGGCGAGATTCGATCTTACCATTCTTCTACCCTCTCCTCTTCACCTGAAAAATAAGATCTTTTTCGGCACTATCGTCGTGGATAAAGGCAGACTTCTTGGAATAAGTGATTCCACTCACCCTCTTTCTGACGAATATACCCCGAGCAACTCTCTCAAGGTCTTTGATACCTCGATAGGCAGGCTTGGCGTAGTCAGCGGAGACGATATCAAATTCTTCGAGGTGTCAAGGCTAATGTGCCTATGGGAATGCGATCTTCTGATTTTTGCAATAGACAAAAAAGTGGATAGAAAAAGCAAAATCCTTGCAGAGGCGCAAGGATATACTAACGAAACAACTACGTTATTGTTTGGCAAAGACAGGGCGCAAGCGTTCAACTATTCCTCTTTGAAAAGAGAAAGCAAAGAGGTCCTTTTGATAGATCTAAAAAAGGATAGGAAACTGATACACAAAAGAAGACGGGAGCTGTATCGTGATCTAATTATCAGATAACGATGCCTCTTTTTTGAGAGCCTTTTTGACGGCGATAGTGATCGGCACTCCTGCAAGATACACGACGATAGATTGGCTAAAAGTCAAACTCAAAACGTTAAGAAGATATATCTCCTCTACTCCTGCTCCAAGCCAAACGAGAGGAATAATAAAGGCGTTCAAAAGCACGGGAAATAGTCCTGCTATATAGATGTTTCTACATTTCGAGCTCAAAAGTCCTGCCCCCAAGGTCACGATTGAGCCTACTACGACGTCGATAATACCAAAGGGCGAGCTGATGTTTGCAAGAGCGCAACCAACGGCGAGCCCCACGGCCGTTTCGGGAAAAACGAATGGAAGAAGGGTAAGCGCCTCTCCTATTCTGACCTGAATCGGTCCGAAGCTTATAGGAGCAGTCAGCGTGGTGATACAAAAATAAGGCGCCGCAATAACGGCGCTTCTCGTGATAATCGTAAGTGAAAATTTTTTCATAATATCCTCGGTTTTTATTATTGACGGGTCGCCGATAC
>JAZQYC010000221.1:0-2153 GCA_045633285.1 Clostridia bacterium
AACTGACGCCGGCATAGACAAGTCTGAGTTCACAACCGTGGGTGTAGGCGTTCCGGGTACGGTAGACGTCAAGAGCCGTGAGGTCAAGTATTCCTGTAATATCTTCAAGGAGGTCTTTCCGATAGGAAAAATGCTCGAGGATATCACGGGCTTAGAGACGAGAGTTGCAAACGACGCCGACTGCGCTGCCTATGGAGAATGTCTCTTTGGAGCAGGCAAGGGCGCGCAAGACGTTATTCTCGTTACCCTTGGCACGGGTGTCGGCACGGGTATAGTCACAGGCGGTAAGCCCTTTGCCGGTGGACGTGGTATGGGCGGAGAAGGTGGTCATATGTTCGTCGGAGGAGGAGTCAAGTGCTCCTGCGGAAGAGTAGGGTGCTTTGAGACCGAGGTTTCGGCTACCGCTCTTATCAGAAAGACCGAGGAGGCAATAGCTCTCGATCCCGAGGGAATTCTCGCTAAGATCAAAAGAGATAACGGCAAGGTAGACGGCAGAACGCTCTTTGAGGGACTCAAAAGAGGAGACGAGATATCAAAGACCGTATTTAACGACTTTTGTAAGATGCTCGGAGCAGGTCTCGTCAACTTTGCAAATATATTCCGTCCCGAAATGATACTTATAGGCGGTGGAATATCTGCTGAGGGTAGACTTATCACCGACCCCGTTCAAGAGTACGTAGATAAATACATTTACGGCGGTACGAGCGTTGCAAGAACGATGATAGGAACTGCAACGCTTGGAAACGATGCAGGCATCATAGGCGCGGCATTCCTGTAATATGCAAAAAAACGATATTATAAATATTACCATAGAATCTTACGGAGCATTCGGCGAGGGCGTAGCCCACGTCGATGACTCCGTAATTTTTTTACCATTTGCAATGAAGGGCGAAGAGGTCGAAGCGAAGATCCTTTCGGTCAAAAAGGGTATCGCGTACGCCAAGGTTTTGAGAGTTATTAAAAGCTCTGAAAAAAGAAGAGAGCCAATATGTCCCGACTTTACCAAATGCGGTGGCTGTGACCTTCAGCATATTGAGTGCGACGATCAGCTCCAAATCAAAAAGGAACAGGTATCAAACTGCCTATCCCGTATTGCAAAAATTGATTTTCCCGAGATCGGGATCAACCGCTCGAAATGCGAGCTTGGCTGTCGTAATAAGCTCACTCTGCCTTTTGGTATTAAGGACGGTCTGGTCGTGCTTGGCTTTTATAGTGAGAGAAGTCATAGGGTGGTCGAGATCAAGGAATGTCCTCTTGGAGTAGAGACCAAAAGGATAATAGAGATATTTACCTCGTGGGCAAACGCAAACCACCTCACGGTATACAACGAGGAGAGCGGAAAGGGAGTTTTGCGCTCTATATCGGTAAGAAATCACGGGGATAAATTTATGTTTACCCTCGTTGCAAGCAGTCAAACCGTTCCCCACTTAGACGAGCTTTGTGAGAGACTTGATAGAGAGTTTAATACTCCGATATTTTATCTCAATATCAACCCTGACAAAACTAACGTCGTTCTCGGAAAGAAGAACGTACACCTTTTGGGAGAAAAACGACTTTCTTGCTCTGCGCTCGGCATTGAATACGAGCTATCGCCCTTTAGCTTTGCTCAGGTCAACGACGACGTCAGAGATAAGCTCTACCTCAAGGTATTGTCTTATATATCAGAGGGGGAGGTCGTGATAGACGCATACTCGGGCGCAGGACTTATGAGCGTTCTCTTTGCAAAAAAAGCAGGCAGAGTCTACGGCGCGGAGATCGTTCCCGACGCTGTGCGTGACGCAAACTACTGCGCAGAGCGTAACGGAGTAGGCGCAAAAATAATAAACAGAGTAGGCGACTGCGCAAAGCTGATTCCCGAAATAGTCCGAGAGATAGGAGAAACGAACAAGCTCTCGGTAGTACTTGATCCTCCGCGCAAGGGCTGTGACGAGGCGGTGCTAAAGAGCGTGCTCGGCGCAAAGCCTCAAAAAATAATCTACGTCTCCTGCAATCCCGCAACGTTAGCCCGTGACCTCACCGTATTTAAGGAGGAGTATGCGGTCAAAGAGGTCGAGATCTTTGATATGTTTCCGAATACAAAACATGTCGAGTCGGTCGTGTGTCTCACACGACGACTCGACAATGAATTGCGCGAGCGCATGAATTGAGTGCGT
>JAZQYC010000222.1:0-3231 GCA_045633285.1 Clostridia bacterium
CATTGCCGTATTCAGTAAAGGGTGGATAAACGATACTGTCAAACTCCCCGAGAAATTCCCTTACGCCCTTAGCGTCTATTGAAAGCGAGCCGTCTATCATAGAATCAGCATCGGGATTTTTCATTACGATACATTCAAGAAATAGGTAGGGAATAAGGGCGCTAACGTATTCGTGACGGATAGTCGGGGTGAACTGCTCCTCGATGGGCGCAGATGAAAAGGGTTTATAAATACGCTTTCTCTCGTGCCTGAGCATAGAGGGGAGAACGTCTCTTGCCGAGACTCCAATTTCGCTCGTTTCGATCTCGTCTGCTACAAGCTCGTGCATTACCTGCCATTCGTTGTCTTGAGATAAGCTAAGAGCAAGCAGATATTTCTTTTCGCCGACCTTTCCCTCTACTGCAACCATTCTTCCGTCCTTTGAAAGCTTTAAAGAGCCACCCTCAAATCCGTCTGGTAGATCGCAGGCGTAAAAGGACGCTCCCTCGCACATCAGCCTGTATGCGCCGTCCGTGTACAGGGTGACCTGACTGCCACCCGATTTTCTTTGCGCGATAACCTCGGGAGTGAATCTTTTTTCGCTTTTTATGGGAGTGAGCTTGATCTCTCCAAGCCCTGCGCCCCAGCTGATACCACTTGCTCCGCCTGACAGAGATTTCAAAACGTCTTCCTCGACCTTGTAGGTGAGGGTGTATCCCGAGTATCTTTCGGGGCTTGACGGAAGCACGGTCAGTTGACCGCATTCCGAGGTCTTAGTAGTAAGCTCAAAGGGGGTTACGTATTGCTTGCCGTCTACGAATACTCCGCACGGCATATCTGAGTGCACTTTTATAATCATATTCAATGTATATGATGGAAAAATAAAAAGTAGACTTTTTTGTAATAAAAAAACCGCCACCTCTTTTGAGATGGCGGTGCGTTAGTTATAGTTATCTTTCAGGTCTTTCGGTTGAGAAATCAGTGAGGGTGTACACGATAGTTCCTCTGCCGTTCATATTCTCGGTGTCGCCCGTTTTGATGTTTTCTCTGATACGGATAGGTACTTTTTTGTGTCCCTTTATGGTAGAGCCCTCGCTGAGAGCTCCTGCTTCGATCTCTTCCTTGGAATAAAGCTCGGACTGAGCGTAGCTTATCTCAATGCCCTTACCCGTGACCGAGGAATCTTGAGGAACGATAGTTACCTTGTTTACGAAAAGCTCGTAGTCAGCGCCGTAGTTATTCTTGACGAATGGGATAACCTCGGTGGCAACCGATTCGTTCGGAGTGCTCGTGCAGTAGAGATTTTTGGTATTCATCTCGAGAGCCATGGGAACGTGTAGGGTGTATGAAAAATCGTCATTCGTGATCTGATCTATTGCGCGGAGTGAATAATATATCTGGTTGACGTCACAGTAGGGAGCTTGTATTTCCTCGTAGTTTTTGGTATAGAAATACCAGTGATCGGTGCTGAACGTGCCGTCCCAGCTTGCTTCTCCGTAGTCCTTTCTGCGAAGGTAAGACGAGGTAGCCTTTGCTTGAGTCTTGTCGTAGGCGGTCGTGAGAACGTAGCTCAGACAGGTCGGAGCATCTCCGTCGTACGCCTTCATTTCAGCTCCTACCATAAGAGCTTTGTAGGAATAGATAGGACGGAAGCCCGAGGTGGTTACGGTTTGGTATACGAGAGTATCCTCGCCAAAGGTCAAGACGCCCTCGAGTATATGCGAGCCGTTAGGAAGAGCAACGGTTTTTTCAACGAGCTCTCCGTCTTCATTGATCTGAGGGATCTTGTATTCGATATCCTCGATAAGAGCCTCTGCGGTGATAACGAGCGTGCCCTCGACGTTTGACGCCGTTTCAGACTCCGTTACGCGGTAGGTGAGTTTCTCGTACGACCAGACCGTAGTGCTGGTAGGTTGCTCGTTTGAGCATCCGACGAGAGTAAGACACATTGATGCTATAAGCAAAAAGATAACAAGTTTTTTCATTTCCGTCTCCATGTAAGGCTATTATTTTGCAATAACCTATCTATATATACCATAAAAACGCAAAAAACACAAGGTAATATTTGCCTATTTGAAAATTTTGGTCAAAATAATTTTACAAGCCGTGCGCAAAATGGTATAATATGTGTAACTAAATTCAAGAGGTATGACATGTTAGACTTAAACCGTATCAGAAAAAACCCTGACGAGGTCCTTGCACTTCTCCGTCGCAAAAAGCCCGATGCAGATTTTACCGAGCTTCTTGCAAAGGACGCTGAGCGTCGCAATCTGTTGCAGGACGTTGAAAAGATGAAAGCAGAGCGTAACACCGTTTCCGCTCTCGTTCCCAAGCTTAAAAAAGAGGGCAAGCCCGTTGACGAGACTATCGCTTCAATGAAGAAGCTCGGCGAACTCATCTCTCAAAAGGACAAGGAGATCGCAGAGGTTACGGCTTTTATCAACGATTTCATGGCAGGTCTTCCTAATCTTCCCGACGAGGACGTCGTAGCAGGAGGTAAGGAGAACAACGAGGTCGTCAAGGTATACGGTGAAAAGCCTGAATTCGATTTCGAGATCAAGAATCACGTTGATATCGCAACGAGTCTCGGAATGATAGATTACGAGAGAGGAGCAAAGGTAGCTGGTAACGGCTTCTGGTTTTATCGTCACGACGGTGCAAGACTTGAGTGGGCGCTACTTAACTTCTTCATTTCAGAGCACATCAAGGACGGATACGAGTTCATTCTTCCTCCTCACATGCTTGGATACAACTGCGGATTCGGAGCAGGTCAGTTCCCCAAGTTTGCGGACGAGGTTTATTGGATAGACAGCGAAAAGCCTGCTATGGACGGACATTTCATTCTTCCTACCGCTGAGACGGTGCTTGTCAATATGTACAGCAACGAGATCATTGACAAAAAGGAGCTTCCTATGAAGTTTGCAGGATACACTCCTTGCTACAGAAAGGAAGCAGGTAGCTACCGCTCCGAGGAGAGAGGTATGATCAGAGGTCATCAGTTCAACAAGGTCGAGATGATACAGTACACCACTCCCGAGGGCTCCGACGAGGCGTTTGAAGAGATGCTCGGTAAGGCAGCTAGGCTCGTTGAGAAGCTCGGACTCCATTTCCGTGTGTCCAAGCTTGCAGCAGGAGACTGTAGCGCGTCTATGGCTCGTACCTACGACATAGAGATATGGATTCCCAGCATGGGCATATACAAGGAAGTCAGCTCGGTATCCAACGCAAGAGAGTATCAGGCAAGAAGAAACA
>JAZQYC010000223.1:0-1037 GCA_045633285.1 Clostridia bacterium
TTAACGCTCGGAAATGTAGCAGATAGATCGAGATAATCAACGTGAAGAGTGGTCGCATCCTCGTATCCAAGAAGCTTGACTCCTCTATCTGAAACAAGCTGATAAACCGTCGGCATAGCCGTAGCCTTAGTCACGGTCAAAACCTCAAAGTCGTCAGAAATCGTTGCCTTGACTTCATCGGCGTATCTTGAATCAGTTATATAGTAGCCCTTATCCTTAAAAAGTACAACTATACCAAAGCTTGAATGATATCCACTGAAATAATATCGATTAGCATCGTCAAAGAATATTGCAGAGTCTACCTTGTCTTTGCTTATGTCAAAAAATCTTTCAACATATCCCATATTACTATTTTAACACTTTACCTGCATTTTGTAAAGAATTATGGCAGATATTTACAAATTGAGTTTTCATTTCAAGAGCGTCCTCAGCCTGCGTACCTGCCGATTCGCAAATTATGCACGGCTCCATGCCGTATTCACAGAGAATTTCGCCAAGAGGAGCAAAATCAGGTCCATAAACCTCGTCATCAAAGGTCAAATGACGAACCTCACCTGCCTGAGAATACTGAATTTTCGAGAAATGAATATGCATTTTTTTTGCCCTTTCCTCATCGAGTCCCGAAAACACCTTGTCAATTTCTCTTCTATAGTCGTCCTTTGCCTTAAGTATTCCCTGAAAACAAGCGTTGATATGACCAAAATCCATAGTTGGTCTGAATATCGGAGATATTTTGCAAAAATCAACGATCTCGTCAACGTTTCCTATCTGACTACGCTTGCCCATAGTTTCAAGACAAAGCATATAGTCTCCGTAGCCTGCTTCAATTACCGTTTTCGAAAGTCTCTCCAAGGCGCGAGATGCAACCCAAAGAGCGTCTCTTCGCTCAGCTTTTCCTTGGCATGCCGTATGTATTACAAGTCTTTTTCCACCAAAATACGAAGGCGCCTCTAAGCTCTGCATAACGTATCTGACGTTATTCTCTGCCTTTTGTGGATCTTCAGTTGCAAAGTTTATATAATACGGAGCGTGAACGG
>JAZQYC010000224.1:0-1468 GCA_045633285.1 Clostridia bacterium
TCAAGGCTATCTATCAGGCAATCGTATACCGATACGTCGATATCGTCACCGTCAAGCGCTCTGAGCAAAACGGAATCGTATTTTCTGACCTTTGCATAAAAAACGTTCTTTTTGACGTTTCCTGCATAAACCGCTGAAAGAGTGTGAATATGATCTCTGTACTCGCCGAACATCTTTGCATAAGCCTTACGTCTTACCGATCTATCCTTGCTCTGTAATAGCTTGCTGTAAGTGCCGTGGGTGACCGTTACGGTATCCTCTCCGTCCTTGACCTTACCAAAATTAACGTCAACGTTGTCAAACATACCGAAAATTTCTCTGAAATCACCTGCAAAGCTTCCCGTACCTGCAAGGATCTCCTCCTCTTTTGCAGATAAGATATGCTCCTTGCTTCTTATAAGCTCACGCAAAAAATAGGAAAAGGGCTTGCCTTCAGTGCTGTTTGCAACCGAGAGTAGCACCTCGTCACTAAGGGCGGTAAGCTCGGGAGTAATAAACGAGGTAGCCTCTGCCATTTTGACCGAGAGCATTTCGATCCTGCTCTTCATAGCGCCGTATTTTTCGACTGCGCCGTCCTCGTCCTGTCTCATAGAAGCGTAAACGTAGAGTCTTTCGAGCCTCTGAGATAACTCGTCGTCCTCAGTCAAGCATTTGAGAACGCTTTCTCCGTCTACAAGCTTACCCTTATATTTTGCGCAAGAAGCAAAACTCTTGGAAAGATCGGAAAACTCTCTCTCCCACTCCGCGTCACTTGCAAAAATATCTTCAAGTTTCCATTTATAAATAGATTCAATACTATCTCTTTTCATCGACATATTATTCAGCCTCACTTACCTCGTCCGTCTTGTCGTCAAGGTCGTCTCTGACCTCGAAATCATCGAGCCTTTTAAGACCCTTCTTTTCTACTCTGTCCTCTACGATCATAACAACGTCCATATCAACGTGCTCTCTCAAGCTCTCGAGCATTCTCTCAATATCCTCAACGCTTGCAGAATCTTTTTCTAAGATCTCGTATCCCGACAAGAAAGAGCCCTTTTGACAATAGCTTACCTTATCGCCAATCTCGATATCTATCTCCTTTTCGGCATCGAGATATACTCTACCGATTATATCCCTTCCTTTTTTGTTTAATCCCTCGTAGAAAAGAAGAGCGTACATATCCACGCCGTCTTTAGTCGTCTTTTCTTCGTCCATTCCCATAAAAATAGCCTCTATTGGGTGATTCTCTCCAAGTATAACTGCCGTATACATCTTGATATATCCCCTGCACATACGAAATGGCAGACCTACGAAATAGATCATAAACCAAAAATAGACGACCGAAACTCCAAAGCAAAGCAGAGTCTGAAGCGTATCGTTTCCATTAGGATCGTAGGGAAGATTGTATCTCCATATAGCAAGAAGCGCGCAGGAGACTACCCAAATAGCAGTAGCAATAGCTATTATCAAGTCGGAGGCCAAGCGGTCT
>JAZQYC010000225.1:0-7602 GCA_045633285.1 Clostridia bacterium
AAAAGGATATAGACGGTCAAATGAAAGAGGCTGGTGAAGCCGCTGTGTTTGACGCTGGTATATATGGTTTGCACCCTGAGCTTGTTAAAATACTTGGTAGACTCAAGTATAGAACGAGCTACGGACAGAACGTACTCAAACATTCGCTTGAGGTATCCTATCTTGCAGGCATTATGGCTGCCGAGCTCGGAGCTGACGTTAAGATAGCAAAGAGGGCAGGACTTTTGCACGATATAGGCAAAGCAATCGATCACGAGGTCGAGGGCACGCATATTCAGATAGGTGTAGATCTTGCGAAGAAATACAAAGAAAACGCCGACGTGATCCACGCTATCGCAGCTCACCACAACGATATTCAGCCACAGACGATAGAAGCGCTTTTGGTTCAAACGGCAGATGCAATTTCGGGCGCACGTCCCGGAGCGCGTAGAGAATCCCTCGAAAACTACGTTAAACGTCTTGAAAAGCTTGAAAGCGTTGCTAATTCGTTTGACGGTGTTGAACAGTCGTACGCAATACAAGCAGGCAGAGAGATCAGAGTTATGGTCAAGCCTGAGGAAGTCAATGATGAATCCACGGTATTTATGGCAAAGGAAATTGCCAAAAAGCTCGAGGCAGAGCTCGAATATCCCGGACAGATCAAAGTTAACGTCATCAGAGAGCTTCGTAGCGTTGAGTATGCAAAATAATGCAAAAAGTCTTCACGATTTTCGTGGAGACTTTTTTTATAGATCAAAATGTTTGTTTTTTTAAAAATGCCCCTCAAAATAGTGGAAAAAATATATTAAATAAGTTATACTTATTTAAAAGCTATAATCAATTGATAAGTAGCGTGTATTTCATATTCAAGGAATTATTATTTACTAATGAGTTCTGGTTCAGACAACAAATCAAAAGATAATGGTAGCGCTCTCCACAAAGGTCATCGTCAGCGTGTTAAGCAGAGATTTATAAGAAGTGGATTAGATAGCTTTCAGTTACACGAGATACTTGAGTTTTTACTCTTTTTCGGAATACCTTATAAGGATACCAATCCTCTTGCTCATAATTTAATTGAGAAATTCGGCTCGTTTTCAGCTGTATTTGATGCGCCTATCGAATCACTCAAAGACGTACCCGGCATGACCGAAAACGCTGCCTTTTTAATTAAGTCCATTCCGTCTATAACGGGTATCTACATGAAAAATAAGCTAGAAGCCAATATTCCAATTCAATCGTTCGGCGCTTGTATGGCTTACCTTAAAACTATATTCTATCCCGTTGTCAAAGAAGAGCTTCACGCAATATTTCTCGATGCAAATCATACGCTTATTACGCATAAAAAGCTTGCCGAGGGTTCGATCAGTCAAATACCGCTACTTAACCGTGAAATACAAGAGGCTATATTTTATAGTAATGCTTCTAACGTGATTTTGGCTCATAATCATCCGTCAGGCTCGGCTATGCCATCAGATAATGACCTTGAAATGACAAAAATGATCTTTAAATCCTTGGCAATGATTGACGTTAAGCTATTAGATCACATAATTATAGCAGGTGACGGTTATTACAGTATGTGCAAAAATGGATTTATTGACAACTACAGAGATGAAACTAACAGCGAATTCGTATCGGGTTTAGCCGAGAGCCACAAAGAATGGCTTATCGATGAATAAAAAAAAGCGGGGGCGTAATTTTATCAACATGAAAAGTCAAAGCATTAAAAATATTGTCGTTGATCTTTTGATCGTATTTCTTGCAGGAAGCATAGTATCTATAGCGTACTTCTTCTTTCAGAACAGCAACGGTTTCGCTCCGGGTGGAGTAGGTGGACTTGCTACTATTACCTACTATCTAACGGGATATTCCGTTCCTTGGGCGCTGTTGATGATAGCATTCAATCTTCCTATTTTTGTTTTAGTCACTATTTTTGTTGATAGAAAGCTTGGAATATATCTGATCATATACATATTAGTTCAGTCTCTTGGAACGGTCGTTCTTGAAGCGATAGGGTGCAAGCCGTACTGTTTAGAGGTTAACGGTCAGGATTTTGAGATAATGTTTGCATGTATTGCAACGGGCGTTATATCGGGCTTCGGCTTTTCTATAATGCTCAGACGATTCGGTGCAAGCGGTGGCACGTACGCAATATCATCTCTTATCAAAAAAGCAAGACCTGCGACCAACGTAGCGTACGTATCATTTATAATGGACAGTAGCGTAGTCGGAATAGCTTTTTTCGTGTATGGAATGAGGATCACTCCCGTGCTTTGTACTCTTATCAACCTATTTATTGCAAATATAGTGGTTGACTATTTCTTGTCGGGTATGAGAAGCGGATATAAATTTGAGATTATCACGGATAACTCGGACGAGCTATCAAGCGAGCTTCTCACGTCGCTTCATCACGGTGTAACCGAGCTAAAGGTAATAGGCAAATATTCAAACACCGAAAAGGCTATGGTTATTTGTATAATCAGAAAGAAGCAGATCGGTGAAATGATGAAAATTATCAAAAAATATCCTGGTACTTTTGCAAGCTTTTCCAAAGTCAACGAGGTATTCGGCAGGTTTAGAAAGTAAGGGGAGAATATGGCATCAAACCGTGACGTCGATTTCACTTCGGGTCGATTACTCAAAAAAATAATATTATACGCTCTACCAATCGTTGGAGTTAACGTTCTACAGCTGTTTTTTACCGCAGCTGATATTACCGTGCTTGGAATATTTACGAATGATCATGCAGTTGCAGCAGTTGGAGCGTGTACGCCTATTATCAATATGCTGATAGGCTTTTTTATGGGATTATCGGTCGGTATTAACGTTCTCGTTGCAAGATGCGTCGGAGCAAAAGACAAGGAGGGCGCAGGAAAATACGTCGGAACGGCTGTATTTATAAGCATTCTTGCAGGCATTATCATTCTGATTGTTGGAGAGATTATAGCAGAAAGCTTATTGATTGTAACTAATTGTGATCCTTTAGTTCTTCCATACGCCACTAACTATTTGAGAATATATTTGATCGGTATGCCGATCATTATGCTCTATAATTTTTGCGCAGCAATATTAAGAGCAGTTGGAGACACTCTTCGTCCATTGATCTTTTTGATAATAGGTGGAGTAGTCAACGTTGGACTAAATATTTTTTTCGTTACGGTCGTTAAATTTAACGTAGAGGGCGTTGCAATAGCAACGGTAGCATCAAACGTCATTACTGCGGTATCAGTTTGCGTGCTGATGATCAGAAACGACGGCTATGCAAAAATAAATCGTAAGTATTTCAAAATATCAAGAAACGAGCTCGTAAAGATTCTCGTAGTTGGTCTTCCGATCGCTTTATCTAAAATATTGTTCTCCTTTGCGAACGTAATCGTTCAATCTAACCTGAACGCTCTTGGTGACGTAGCAATGACGGCTCATTCTATCACGAAGGAATTTGACGGTTTTATTTTAGAGACAATACACGGTTTGGGTGCTGCCAATCTTGCCGTTATCAGTCAAAATTTCGGCGCAAAGAAGATGGACAGAGTCAAAAGATCAGCGCTTATTTCAGTCGGTTTAATGCTTGGCGTATCGTTGACGCTAGGAGCAGTCTTGCTCGTTGCAGGCAGATCTCTCTGCTCGATTATGACCGATACGGAGCTTGTGCTTGATTATTGTATGGTCAGAATAACGACTATCAGTATTACGTACGTATTCCTTGGAATGCTTAGCGTCGTGCAGGAGGTAATAAGGGGTATTGGATACAATATAACCTCTTTAATGCTCAGTATAAGCGCAAATATAATTCTGAGAGTCATTTATCTTCTGTTTATCTATCCGTCAGTCTGTATAGAGGGAAACGTTGCGCATAATCTCAGAATGCTGTACGTGCTTTATCCTGCGTCATGGATTCTTACCTCTGCTGTTGGCATCGTTATATTGATAGTACTCTTTAATAGGGTAAAAAATAGATTTTTAAACGAACAAAAAGCTCTTGAGAGTGTAATAGAATAATAAAAAATACCAACTACGCATAGCATAGCTGGTATCTGGCAGGGGAGACGCGACTCGAACACGCAACCGGCGGTTTTGGAGACCGCTGCTCTACCAATTGAGCCACTCCCCTAAGAGCCTCTATATTATATGAAATCAGCAAAAATAAGTCAAACGTTTTTGAGCGCAAAAAGGAGAAAAAATGAAAAAATTGTTTAAACTCGGTGTTATTGGGTGCGGAAATATGGCAAACGCTATAATTTGTGGTGCAAAAAGCTTCTTGTCTTCCTCTAAAGTAGTAGTTTACGATACGGATACCGATAAAGCAAGCGCCTTTGCAGATAAAATTGGCGCTACAGTTGCAAGTAATAACGCTTACGTTGCAAAGAACTCCGAATACGTATTGATTGCAGTCAAGCCTCAGTCATTTCCATCTATTGCAAACGAATTAGAGGGAGCAGAGTACGTTATATCAATCATGGCAGGCGTTAAAACCGATACTATATTAAGCTCTGTCAAGACTCTCAGAGGTATGGTTCGTATTATGCCGAATGCTCCTGCTATGGTTGGACGTGGTATGAGCGCGCTATGCTTCATAAGCTCGACCAAAGAAGACGAGGAGTTCGTAACTAATATATTTAACTCCGTTGGCAAGACTCTTCTTATGGACGAGAGCAAGATCGATGCTGTGACTGCAATCAGCGGAAGTGGTCCTGCATACGTATATTATTTTATCAAGTCCATGATTGATGCGGGTATTGAAATTGGTTTAACTGAAGAGGAGAGCAAGATTTTGACTTTTCAGACCTTTCTTGGCGCAACTGAGTACGCAGGAAGCAGCAAAATTGATCTTGACTCGCTTATTGATATGGTTTGCAGTAAAGGAGGAACGACGATAGAAGCAATCAAAAGCTTTAAGGAGGACAACACGTCGTTTATTATTGAAAAAGCCGTTAAAAAGTGTTATAATAGATCAAAAGAGTTATCTGGTGAGAAATAATGAAAAAGGTTGATATTTATACCGACGGCGCTTGCTCTGGAAACCCCGGTAAAGGCGGTTGGGCTGCAATACTCATATATAACGGTGTCGAAAAGGAGATCAGCGGTGGCGCGCCCGAAACGACAAACAACCGTATGGAGCTTCTTGCAATAATTAGTGGACTAAGAGCGCTCAAGGAAAGCTGTGAGGTTACGCTTTATAGCGACTCAGCGTATTCGTTAGAGCCGTTTAATAAGGGTTGGATCTACGATTGGCAGAAGAATAATTGGAAAACGAGCTCCAAGCAGGACGTTAAAAACACCGATCTTTGGCTTGCGCTCTTGCTTGAAGTAAAAAAGCACAAGATCACTTGGATAAAGGTCAAAGGACACGCAGACAACGAATATAATAACCGTTGTGACGCTCTTGCAAGAAATGCTATCAAATCTCTTGAATAAGGAATCATTATGTTTGATTATACAAAGGCTGCTATAACCAAAATTTCTGACGACTTTAAAAAGCTGAGCTTCGTGCTCGGCGTATCAGGTCAGTTCTTTTATATTGCGTACCTTGCGTATTCCCTTATTACGGGAAAAGGGATATTGTGGGCAAATATCGTTCTTTCCGTCGTATCCGTTGCATATTTTATCTTTTATCTTGTAACAAACGGAAAAATCGACAAATCCTACCGTAATGCAAAAAAGAGGGTGCGTAGGGCTCACGCTATTATTAAATTAACGGTCAGAGCATTTACCTTAATTGCAATGCTATATAGTATCTACTACACCGTACTTGAAATATCCGTACTGTCGATTACCTTCACCGCGCTTTCTTTAATAAGTTTTATTTTTCAGATACTGCTTGAGATAGTCAGATGGGTGATTGAAAACAGATACGAGCTTTTCGTTACAGGGTGGGAGGCTGATATAGAAAAGATCAAGCAACCTTTCCAAACTGCAAAAAATATCCTATCTCTCAAATTTTTACAGCCAAACGAGGAAGAGGAACAACCTGAAAAGGTCTCTAAGGCTCGAATGTTTCTTGATAAAAAGGTGAGTGAAGCAAGGGCAAAAGCAAAAAACAAAAACGAAAACAAATAATTAAATGCACTTCGTACGAAGTGCATTTTTTTAAGTTAAATGAAACTTTTTGGTTTTGTATATCTGATAGTATACGACCGAGCTAAGCGGTAAATTCAAGAGCAATATTATAGGTATAAATATCGGTAGCACCATACTTGATAGCTCTTGCAGATTTACCTGCCATACAAATACTCCAAGACAAGCAAACACGAAAGCCATATTCAAGCATAGCAAGGATCTATTTACAATAGATGCTTTGAAATCAAAATCAGCTTTTACCCTTTTTAACGGCTCCATAAAGTAAAGCATCGTGGGCACGGCAGGTACGATCAGGGCTGATAGCAACGCGCCTATATACAAGCCGTCCGTTATTCCGTAATTTATGCCAAAGATTATTCTTATCACGCTGATCTCAATAAACATCAGGGCGTATAATATCCAATAGGTGAACAGGTTTAGCTTGTTCTGATAAACGTAATTCATATTATAATATATGACTACGTTTGAGAAGCTATAGGGCTTGAGGTTGTATCCTTCGGTATAATAGCTCTTTTTTAGCTCGGATATAGTCTCTGGTAATCCTTCTCTCGGCTGACCCTCATAAGCAGTCTCTTCTTGCTTCAAGACGGGCTTAGGGAGAGCGTCGTTTGATTTAGGCGCATCAAAAAGCTTGGAAAAAGCGTTTTTATAATTGATCTCAGCATTTTCCTCTTCCTTTTCTTTTGCCTCAAGAGTAGCGAATATATCAAGCTGTTCTCTTTTTGGAGCAGGAGCTTCCTCTGCAGGCGTAGAAACAATCTCTTGCTCTTCTGCTATCTTGTCCTGCACGGGTTGCTCAACCGATACGCTTTGAACGGGAGCGGAAATAGGCTCGGCTGATTCGCTTGAGTCAGATTCAGCAGTATCCTTTGCTTCGTTCATTTTTCTCGTATAGGGTCTTAGCTCGCTTGGGTTAAATGGAGGAGGAGAGGTTAGATCGTAATCCTTATCAGACAAAAGTCTATTTATAAGAGTACGAGAAAATTCCCACTCCTGCTTATCCTTTTCAAGGAAGCTTCTTCCTTTATCTGTAAGGGAATAATATTTTCTTTTTCCTCCGTTTGAAATTTCTCCCGAGTACGAGGTTATGTATTCCTGTGCTTCAAGACGCTTCAAACAGCTATAAAGAGTAGGCTGTTTTAAAACGTAGCTTCCTTCACTTTTTACCTCGATCTCCTTGCATATCTCATAACCGTATTTATCGTTACCCTCGAGAGAGCGCAGGATAATGGTGATGACGTGCCCACGGATCAAATCGGTATTTGCAGCCGAATTTTCCATATTTGCTCCTTTTGATTGAATTATAATAATATTTTAATATTTTATGGCAAATAAGTCAATAAGTTTTGGATAAATTAATTAGGTGTTCTAAAATATTGAGAAAAATATAATAGTTAAATTTGTCTAATTGACCCGACTACCTTTCCGATTATTTGTAATTCTGTTGAATATATATCAGGATAATTCGGGTTTTCTGCGTGAAGATATACCTCGTCATTTGTCTTAATCAGCCTTTTTACCGTTGCGCTATCTCCAATCAAGGCAACG
>JAZQYC010000226.1:0-2201 GCA_045633285.1 Clostridia bacterium
CACGAGATACAGATTCAATCAGGTCAAGACTCAGATGCCGTCAAGATTTTTGCGTGAGTCGGGACTGCTTGCATATAAGCCAAGACCTGACGAGAATACTTATAAGAGCGTCAATAAGCCCTACGTTTTTGACAGACCCGTTTTATCTGCTAAGCCCACGGTGGTCAAGAAGAACGCCTCCGAGGTCGACAAATACAAGGTCGGTCAAAAGGTCAAGCATCAGCGCTTCGGCGTAGGTAGAATTATAAATATCGAGGGCTCGGGAGATAGCAAATTCGCAAATATTGCTTTCGACGGGCTTGGAATTAAGAAATTTTCACTTGCCCTGACTCCTATGGAGATAGTGGAATAAGGAGAGAAATGAAAGAAAGAGCAAGACAAATAATAGATACCCTTAATCGTTGGAGCTACGAGTATTATACCCTCGACAATCCAACCGTTTCCGATGCTGAGTACGACAAGCTGTACGACGAGCTGGTCGCTATTGAAAAGCAAAGCGGAGAGATTCTTCCAGATTCTCCGACTAAGAGGGTAGGCGGAGAGCTATTGAAGGGATTTTCGGAGCATAAGCACAAGGGTAGACTTTATAGCCTTGACAAATGCAAAACCGAGGAGGAGCTGACGGCTTTCGTGGAGAGGATCAAAAAAGCCGATCCCTCGGCTGAGTTTACCGTTGAGTACAAGTACGACGGTCTTACTATCAATCTCACTTACGAAAACGGTTATTTCGTCCGCGCTACCACGAGAGGTAACGGCGAGGTAGGCGAGGACGTAACGGCTCAGGTGCTTACCTCGAAAAGCGTACCCCTTTCAATTCCCGAAAAGGAGGGCGTATTCGAGGTGCAGGGCGAGGCTATTATGAAGCTTTCCGCTCTCAAAAAGTACAACGAAACCGCTCTCGAGCCTCTCAAAAACGCAAGAAACGCAGTAGCAGGCGCAGTCAGAAACCTTGACCCCAAGGAGACTGCACGCAGACAGATAGAGGTCGTTTGCTACAACGTTGGATATTTCGAGGGAAACAGATTCTCTTCTCAGAGCGATATGACTGAGTTCATTCGCAAAAACCGTTTCGTAGGCGGATACTTTTTCAAAAAGGCAAGCACGGTAGAGGGTGTTATAAGCGCCGTTCGAGAGATAGAGAGCAAGAGATCGGGACTTGATTTTCTTATAGACGGAGCAGTTATTAAGGCAGATTCGCTCGCTCTTCACGACAGGCTTGGCTACACCGAGAAATTTCCTCGCTTTGCAATAGCCTATAAATTCAAGGCAGAGGAGATGACGACCACTCTTCTCGACGTTATCTGGCAGGTTTCAAGAACGGGCAAGCTCAATCCCCTTGCTATACTTGACCCCGTTGATATCGGTGGAGTCAGAGTTTCCAAGGCAACTCTCAATAATTGGGAGGATATGATGCGAAAGGGCGTAAAGAAGGGCTCTAAGGTGTTCGTAAGAAGATCAAACGACGTCATACCCGAGATAATGGGAGTAGCTGAGCACACGGATATTTCAGAGGATATCAAAAAGCCCGATAAATGTCCCGTTTGCGGATCACCGCTACGCTACGACGATATATTTATCTATTGCACAAACAGCGAGGGCTGTATAGCGCAGACCGTGACTAAGCTCGAGCACTTTTGCTCAAAGGATTGTATGGACGTAGAGGGACTTTCGGAAAAGACTCTCGAGCAATTGTACCGTGAAACGGGTATACGTTATCCTCACGAGCTGTACTATCTTACCAAGGATCAGCTACTATCTCTTGACGGATTCAAGGAAAAAAAGGCGGAGAACGTTCTTTCTGCTCTCCAAAAATCAAGATCGGTCGAGCTATGGAGATTTATCCACGCTCTTGGCATCAAGGGAATTGGCAAAAAAGCAAGCAAGGATCTTGCAGACACCTTTAAGACGCTTGAGGGATTGCAGAGCGCAACCAAAGAGGATATAGTGCGCTTAGAGGAATTTGGTGATATCACGGCAGAGAGCGTGTACGAGTTTTTCCACGGTGAAAAGGGAAAAAGCGTGCTCGAGCCACTTCTTGAGGTTGGATTTACTTTCCCTGAAAAGGAAAAGAAAAGCGGAGCATTCGAGGGTATTTGCGCAGTTTTGACGGGTACGCTCGAGCGTTATAAGCGTAATCAGGCAAAGGAGCTTATCGAAAACGCAGGCGGAGAGGTTGCAGACTCCATTTCGCAGAGGGTAAA
>JAZQYC010000227.1:0-1705 GCA_045633285.1 Clostridia bacterium
CTAAACGTCGCAATATAACGCAAAACTTGTTTTGCATATCACTTTTAGCCACAAGGCTAAAAATATAACTATATTAACCTAATCTTTTGTGGTAAAGATGAAGCCCACTATATTTCGCTTTTTGCGAAGTATAGTGGGCTACACTTTTGTCTTAAAGTAAAAATCCCTAATAGAAGAACGGGAAAGCTCTCTTTTTTGATTTATTCGACCTCGTCACGCTCTTTTTTAAGAGCTTCGATCTCAAGCTTTTTGCGTTTCATAAGCTCTTCGTTCTTTTCCTTGAAGGAGATATCCTCAAGCGCTTCCTTTTTTCTGCGTTCTTTGTAATTCTCGTAGTCAGGAGCTTTGTTGTCTCCCGAAAAATCTGAACGGATATCAAACAGGTTTCGTAGAAGTATCAGAGCAACAGCAAGAATAACTACGAACACAATTCCGAGAAAAACGTCGGAAAAAGCAAGCGTAACGAACAAGAAATATGCAAAAAAGGCTGTAAGGAATGGGAAAGCCACGTAAAAGTGCGTAAGCTTTTTTGAAGAGATAGAAACGAAAATATATACAATTCCGATAGCGCCGATTGCGAACATCACTGCTGAGTGCCAAGGATAGTGCATATCGATCACCTTGGTCTCACAAAGTACAAAAAGTATCAAGCTGACGAGAATGATCGACCAATTTATTATCTTCAATATATTTTTCTTAATCATAGCTACTCCTTATTTGACCGCAATCTGAGGCTTAAAGACTCTGAGGATAGAGGGGAGCAACTTGCATTTGAACGGGTGACCGTTGATGATCTCTCCGTCTATTTCAACGGCAGGAGCTTTTTCTTTTGGAAGAAAAACCTCGAATTCATCACAATCGTAATGCTCTGCAATTCCCTTTAGCTTGTCGTGCTTTCCTTTAACGAACTTGGGAAGCTTTGTTGGGATCTGAATTTTTTTGATTCTATTGATCACGGTAACGCTTATTTTGCCGTCTGTCAGTTTAGCGTGAGGGGTGACGACCATGCCTCCGCCGAAGCATCTGCCGTTACCTGCCGCTACGACGAGAGCGTCACGCTCAAATTGCAGTCCGTCCACGGTGAGTACGGTCTTGTAGCTCGAAAAGCGAAGCAGGGTCTTTAAAAGAGCCCAATAGTACCTTGCTTTTCCCTTGAATATCTTGACCTTTTCATACGTTCTCAGCACCTCAATATCAAGACCGGTTGAGGCTACGTTTAGACACTTGATGCCCGAGACGTCAATGAGGTCAATGAGCTCTGTTTCTCCTCTTAAAATATCCTTGATTGCAAGGCAGGGATCAGTATTTACTCCTAAGGTATCTGCAAAATCGTTTCCAGTACCGCCTGCAACGAAGCCTACCTTGACTTTAGAAAAATCGGTTATAGCGTTGATAACGTTATGAAAAGTACCGTCACCGCCTATAGCAATTATATTCCCGCCACCCTTGCAGATCTCGGAAACGATAGGACGCGCGTCGATAGCCCTTTCACAAATATATGTATTGTACGTCACGTTTAGTGCGTTAAGCTCTTGCTCTACCTTTTTGAGAGCAATGAGTCCGCCCTTAGACGTGGGATTTGCAATTAAATTATATGTATCGTTCATAATTTTTTCACCTGTACGATGATATTATACTACTTTATTCAACTTTTGTAAACTATTATTATAAAGGTTGATTTTTAAGAGAAATTTTGATAAAATCA
>JAZQYC010000228.1:0-2566 GCA_045633285.1 Clostridia bacterium
TTTCGTTTTCGGTAGGAGTGTTATTTCCCGTTGCAATTTGACTGAAATGTTTACGAATGCTGTTTGTATCGGGAGAGGTAACTAGGAAATCCTTTTTTCCTGCATAATTTGATATAGTAGCGAAATCTCGAATAGGGGAGCGATGATACTTTTCCATAACGGGTCCGCCTATACAGCTTCCCGAGCACATAGACATCTCGACGAAGCAGTTAGACAGCTTACCGTGTTCAAGATCGCGAAGAGCAGAAATACAGTTGTCTGCCCCGTCAATGGTAACGTATGCGTAATCATCGCGCTTTTGCATAGTTTTGATCACACCGCCGGAGGTCGGGAAAAATCTCGCTCTGCTTTCTTCGCTCTTGTCTGATTCATCGCTTATACTGATGCTTTCATTTTTGAGCATATCGCTCAGCTCTTCAAAGGTCAAAACTGCATCTACGAATCCCTCGTATTTTTCCGCTTCATCTTTTTTTGCTACGCAAGGACCGATGAATACGACTTTTGCATCGGGATTACGGGTTTTGATAGTCTGAGCGTGAGCTTGCATCGGAGAGAGCACGTCTGCAAGATAAGGCAAAAGGTTTGGAAAATATTTTTGAATAAGAAGGTTAACTGAATGACAGCAAGAGCTGATGAGGACGTTTGGCTTTTCCTCGTTAAGTATTCTTTCATACTCGGTTTTTACGATCGTTGCGCCGATAGCCGTTTCTTCTACTCCGGCAAACCCGAGAGAAAGCAAAGCTTTACGCATAGCGTTTATGCCAACACCGTTATAGTTTGCAATGAAAGAGGGGGCTAAGCTTGCGTATACCGGATCACCTGATTGAATAAGAACTCTTACTTTTTCAATATCGCTAACGATCTCTTTTGCGTTTTGTGGACAAACGACGAAGCAATGTCCGCATAAAATGCATTCATCGCTAACTATATGAGCTTGTCCTGCCGAAAATCTAATTGATTTGACGGGACAATGTCTTATGCATTTGTAACAATTTTTACAATTTGATTTTTTAAGCGTTAGACAGTTCCACATTATTTGATCTCCGCGTCAACCAACGGCATAACGGTATTTTTCCAAAACTCTGAAAAATTCTCTTTCGTTATTCCGGGGTATGCTTTGTCATTAATCGAAACGGTTACACCGCTACGATTGCAGTTGCCCGTACAAAAGCTTCCGGTAAGCACGACGTAATCGGAAAGATTGTTTGTATTTACTTCGTTTTGAACGAGATCAACTATATCTGACGATCCCTTGATGTGACACGAGCTTCCTACGCAAATAGAAACGAATACCATAATAATCTCCGTAAAAGTTAGTATATATGTATATATTACAGTATACAGTAAGTAAATTTTTTTTTCAATCTTTTTCTCGAAAAAGTTTACAAAAAGTATTAAACGGTTTTTTTAGTTTTAAATACGTTATTTAATTGAAAATAAGCTATATTTGAGGTATAATGTTGACAGGTGAAAAAATGAATCCAATACTTATCGTTTTGATCGTAATAGCAGGGCTTTTGCTTTTATTTTTCGGAGTTTGCTATATATGCTTCCGTATGGCTTTCTTTGCGTCAAAAAAGGATAAGATCAAAAGAGAGGACGATATGCCTCCGGGTGAGGTGTACGAAAAGTACAGAGATACCCTATTTGCGTGGAGACGTGAGCTCAAGAGCTATAAGCAAGAGCCCGTCAGCATCACCTCGTACGACGGCTTGACCTTAAGAGGAACGTATTACGAGCAATACGAGGGAGCGCCCGTTGAGATAATGTTTCACGGCTATAGAGGATACAGCGAAAGAGACCTTTGCGGTGGACTTAACCGCTGTCACGCTCTCAAGAGAAACGTTCTTGCCGTTGACCATAGAGCGCACGGAGATAGCGACGGTCACGTGATAACCTTTGGAATAAAAGAGCGCCACGACGTCAAGTCCTGGGCTGAATACGCATACGGTAGGTTTGGGGATAACGTGAAGATTCTTATAACGGGTATAAGCATGGGCGCGTCATCCGTTCTTATGGCAAGCAGTATAGATCTTCCTAAAACGGTAGTAGGAGTTATCGCAGACTGCGGATTTTCGAGCGCAAATGAGATCATTTGCTCGGTTATCAAAAGTATGCATTTGCCACCTAAGATATTCTATCCATTCGTTAAGATTGGAGCAAGGATATTCGGTAGATTCGATATAGAGGAGACGTCTGCAGAGCAGGAGCTAAAAAGAGCCAAGCTTCCCGTTATGTTGATACACGGAGATAGCGACGAATTAGTTCCGTGCAGTATGAGCGTAAAGAACAAAAAAGCCTGCCGCAGCTATTGTGAGCTTGAGATATTCGAGGGCGCAGGACACGGAACGGCTCTTCTTGCAGATCCTGACAAATACGTAAGGATATTAGAGGAATTTGAGAAAAAGATTTAAAAATAAATCAGCAAAAAAAGCGAGCTATGAAGCTCGCTTTTTTAATTATAAAACTTTAGATAAAAAGGTTTTTAGCCTTTCGTTTTTGGGAGAGGGGAAGAATTCTTCGGGGGGGGCTTGCTCTGGGATCACACCGCCGACCATGAAGAGGA
>JAZQYC010000229.1:0-1286 GCA_045633285.1 Clostridia bacterium
TTGGCCTCCGACTTGACCGAGGGCTCTCATTGCTCCGTGTGCGGAGAGATTATAGTAGCTCAGTCCGTTATAAAGTGTGAGGGACACGACCTTGACGAGGGCGTAGCAAGCGCTCAGCCTACCTGTGTTCAGGGTAGCAAAATAAGATATAGCTGTCAAAACGAGGGCTGTGATTACTGTGAGGAAGAGGATTTTTTCCTCACCAAATACTCTGCAAACGAGATATTCAAGCAAGCTATTAAATACACCTGCGAGATATCAAAGTACGATCTTATCGGCAACAATATAGGCACGGGAACGGGCTTTGTTATAAGCTCTGACGGAAAGATCGTTACCAATTATCACGTTATAGAGGGAGGCTTGCTCGCAGTCAAGCTCAACGGTGTAAAGTATGATAGCAACGTAAGGGTGCTTGCCTATGACGAGACGACAGACCTTGCAGTCATCAAAATAGATGCGACCGATCTTGTAACAGCTAACGTATGCGCAAAGCCCGTCAATACGGGAGATAGGGTGTACGCTATCGGATCTTCGAGAAATTTCACCAATACATTTTCTGAGGGAATGGTAACCTACGCCGACAGAGTGGTTGACGGAACGCATCACGTTCAGCACGACGCTTCGATCACTTTTGGTAATTCGGGAGGCGCTCTTATCAACGAATACGGCGAGGTGATCGGTGTAAATACGTGGGGACTTCAGGATTCCCAAAATCTCAACTTTGCAGTTTCGTCAAGCGAAATACTAGCTCTTGAGTACCTCGAGAGCGATCTTAGCCCGAGCGAGTTTTATGCGAAAACGAGATCGGATCAGCAGACCTTAGTAGATTGGCTGTACAACAACAGGAATAAAAGCTACGTTGAATACGTCAGCGGAAAGAGCCTGACCTCGTCAAAGGTCGTAGAGGGAGTGACCTATTCGCTTTTTTATAATATAGAAAGTGGCGCTTTGATGGTGACTGCGACCCATAAGGATAGCTCGACAAACACGGAATTTGGTATACTCCTTAATACTGATAACGCAGAGTTTACCTATATCGGTATATTTGAAAATCTCACAGATTCAGCATATAATACCGAAACGTACGGCGTGATAGACGGTGCGACCTTTACCTCGAGCACCTCGCTTACGGTATCGGAGCATTTTGGCGTAACTGACGGAATGGGTGATCTTATGGATCTATGGAGACTGAGCGCAAACGGCTGTCTTGTATGGCTGGATTCATTGATCGATACCTACTCAATAGACGCAAGTCTAAAAGGACTTGGCTTTGAAGCATATCAGGT
>JAZQYC010000230.1:0-4483 GCA_045633285.1 Clostridia bacterium
TCCGTTCCCAAAAGCTCCGTAGTTACGTAGCCACAGTGACTACAGGTCTTTTGATTGTTATACGAGCAATCCTCGGTTATTTTGTGTGTAGCATCGTTTGCGCAGACCTTGGTATGCGTGCCGTCCTCGTTAGACGTCCACGCTCCAAAGCTGTGTCCAAGCGCTGAATCTGCCTTAGCTCTCGTATCCTTTTCACCACAGCCGTTTGCGCAAGTTGCAGTTTCCGTGCCGTCCTCTTCGCACTTAGCATCGCCGTTATATACGTATTCTACGAAGGAGTGTCCGAGCTCTGAATCTGCCTTGGCTCTCGTGTCTTTTTCGCCACAGCCGTTTGCACATAGTGCTGACTCCGTGCCGTCCTCTTCGCATTTAGCATCGCCGTTATAGACGTATTCTACAAAAGAGTGACCGAGCGCTTCTCCGCTCTCAAAGGTCGTAGTTCCCTTTTCTCCACAGGAGCAGGAATGATAATATCTCGCCTTACTCTCACAGGTAGCGCCGTTTGCCTTGTAAGCGTCGCTTACTACCTGTTGGTCGTAGGAGTGAGTATGAGTCGGCTCTTCCTCGCACGCAGTAAACACGAGCAAACTCGCGCATAGAGCCAAAGCTAATATCAAGGTCAATACGATTCTCTTTTTCATAAACGTTCTCCTTGTCCTTCCTCGCAAAAAAAGTGTCGTCTGCAAAGCAAACGACACCCTGTAAAAATGCACGTTTCGCTTTGCTGCGACACAACCATAAGTCATTTCCGAAAAAAGCTTATTGTAATGCAAAACGGTACACTTCTACCAAGAAGTATACTTTTTTCGAAAATAAATTAAGTTATGTCGCATTTTCATTTTAACAAATAATATTTGTTATGTCAATTATATGAGAACATGACCATTTTTATCTAAGATAAAAAAAGAGAAATCTTACAATGAAGATTTCTCTTTTATTTGATCAATTAGTCGTTAGTCGTATTTTCTGCAGAACAGGCAATTGGGGTTTTCGCAGAGGGTGGCGTTCTTGTCTTCCTTGAATACCTCTACTGCCTTTTGGTACAGCTCTTCCATATCAAACATATAGATCTTGCCTATTCCGAATTTGACTGACTTTACCTCAAGACCCTTTTCGATAGCCTTTCGCATTATCTTTGAGTCGAAGCCGTCGCCCTTATAAAAGCCTCTGCAACCGGGCAGGTGACGGTGTATAACCTCGGTGGTCACCTTGCCGTCCTCTCCCTTGACCTTGACTACGGCGTTTGCAAGAAAGGCTGAGCCCATTTTGTCTTCCACGTAATGGAGAAAAGTCAGTGCGTTTGCGCCTACTCCGTAGGTAACTATTTTTCCTTTGTTCCTGAGCGCTACTGCAAGGGGTGAGCTATCGCCCGTTGGTGGATCGAGCAAGCCGTGTTCTTTCAGACAAAGCTCTGCTTTTTGACCAAGGCCACACCAAGAATGCGAAGCGTGCGCGCTACGGATAGCGCCTTGCTTGAGCATTGCGATCGGTATAGCTCCCGTCCATATATTATCAAAATCGTTCTTGTCGTAGGGCGTATAACCTTTGTTTCTGTTTACGCTTCCCTCAAACGCTACGTAGGGTCTTGTGAACGAGGGAGCAAGCAAGGTATCAGCGCACGTGGTAAAGGCTTCTATAATTGCATTCTCTCCTCCCTGAACGTGTCCGCACCCTGACAGCGAGGAATGCAGTACCACGATATCGCTTTCCTTAACTCCAAGCTCCTTAAGCGCCTTGACGAGGTCGTCCTTCGTGAGAGGAGCTTTTTCCTCTACTTTTAGGTAACCGTATTTTTCAAGATAAAATACTCCGTTGACGTATTCTCTGAAAAGCGCCTCCGTTAAGGGTCTGCCGTCCTCCCAGACTGCTTCTCTTATAAGTCTTTCGAGATCCTTTTTGCCGTCCATAGCCGAAAGCAACAAGCCGAACGGACCGTAGATAACTCTATCGGGCAGAGTTCTTCTCTCTCCCTTAGGCACGCGCGCTCTGTCAAACGGAAGCCCCTTGTCTACTCTCGAGGGTATAATGGTCTTTGCATAATTTTGCCATTTTCCGCCGTTCTCGCACTCAAATTCTACGTACGTGTCGTCGATCTTGCTTGCGTATTGCTCAATAAGAGGTGAATCGGATATTTTCTTAAAGCTGAGGATGATATCCTTTTCTCCGCGCTTAAAGAACGATACGTAAGCCTCGCCCATATTCTTTTGAACAGCCTTTCGTATCTTCTCGTTTGACTGAGCAAGAGCGTTATCCAGCATGTCCTTGATAGGAATCACCTTGGATACCGACGCCATGGCTACGAAGCATATTATCGATAGTACCCTTGCAAATTTATCCTTATCCAGCCAAGAAAATTTAACGCAGGAGTTGTGCTGATTAGCGTACTTGGGATCAACGCCGTACATGAGCCACATCGTGGGTACTCCGGTCGTGGAATCTCCAAGGAAGGTATCGTCCGTAAACTGCACGAACTCGTCCGATTTGTACTCGGTGTTCGGATAAATCTCCTCGTATATATCAAGAGCGCTCCTCATAAAGGTCGTTGCAAAAAAGGGTGAAGAGTACGGAGGATATATTATTCTGATATTATTCTTGTCGCACTCGGGGAGTCCGTCGATATTGAGTCCGCCGAGAACGTTGTCCGTTACACCCGTTCCAAGAGCCTCGTAAAGAGCCGAAAAGCCGTAGTGCTCCATAGCGAACAGCACTCTTATCGTACAATCAGGAGCAGGAATAACGCCTTTTTCGACCATTTCACGAATACATTTGAGTATGGTGATTGCTCCTACCACGCCCATTGAATTATCCGAGGGTAACGGCTCGTAAAGGTGAGCAAGTAGCCAAAATTCCTTATTGGTTTTGCCCTTCAAGGTTGCGGTGATTCCGTCGATCTCGCCAACGTATCTTCTGCCGTCGCACTCGGCAAGCACCTCTACCGTGCCGTTTGCGCACGCGAGACGTAGCTGTCTGCCTATTCTCGGCGTAACCATATATCCTATGAAATCACGATCCTCGCTCTGCACGTGCCAATGTCCGTTGTCGTCCGTGCATGCGTTCACCCAATAGGTACAATCGGGATTGTCGTCTGCACTCGTTATGTAATCGCTTACGATACCTATAGCTCCAAGATCGAGATATTTGCTCACGATACCAGGTCTACTGTTTATAAGCACCAAGCAGCCCGTGCAGTCCTCTCCTGCCAGAACGTGCTCTTCAAGAATTATCTTGGTATGAAGACCTCCCTCAGGCGTTGAAACGGAATGCTTGATAAGAGCAAAGGGCATTTTTTCATAATCGGCAATAACTGGATCAGCAAAGGGAACGCTCGATGACAAAACCGTGAGCTTGCCCTTCTTTGCCGTCCATGCAATAGGCATTCTCTTGTCCTGATAAGTCGTGATACCGTCCGCCTTAAAGGTATAAAGCTCGGGCTCAAATCCCTCTTTTTTCAGAAGATCGTAGGCGTAATCGCTCTCCATTTTGTAATTGTCGAAGGTCTGACCGTAGGCGCGCTCAAAAAGCTCCTTAGTCTCCCTCATCGCAAAATCCATATCAAAGGTGTCGTAGATCTTTTTTATGATCTGCTTTGCCTGCTCGTTAAACATAAAAATCTCCTCTTTAGGCTTTATTTAAGTCTTTAAATTAGTATAGAGCATAAAAATATCTAAATCAAGTTTTTATTTGGCTAAAAATAACTCTTTTTGTTTATCGCTCTATATAAAAAAGCTACGCGCAAAATAAACCTTGCGCGTAGCCTTTCATACTATTTAACTATATTCTTGACGATGAGCTTCATCTCTCCCAAAAGTCCGATAGGTCTGCAGGGAAGATAGGACGAGCGCCATTTTGCATCAGCGTTACTGATATATTTAGCAAGAGGCGCAGGTGAAACCTTGACCGTGATATCGTTCTTGCCTTGTTTTACGCTGTCCGTGACGTCTACCGTAAAGGGCTCGCAGATGACCGTCGTATAGGTCTTTCCGTTCATAGTAAGCTCTGCCACACCGCCTACTCTGCCCAAATCGAGAATAACCTTGTCCCCGATCTTATCAACATTCAGCTCTGCATCGTACTTGACCACTCCTGCAAAATCAGGTCTTTCGTCAAAGTGCGCTATATCAAAGAGCTTATCGGTACGCTTATAATGCTCAAACGCCGTCTGATCCTTGTAATACGCAAGTGATATATCAAAGGTCGGAGCAATATCGGCTACAACGCTATCGTAGCAGGGAGATATCTCACCCTTTGCTCCCGTCTCTATATAGATCGAGCCGTAGGGCGTAAGCTCAAATTCTACCTCACCGTTTATATCCCTGATCACGCTCTCCTGCTTCATTGCATCGTATATCTCGATCTTGCCATTGTAGGGAAGCTCTATCTTGACCCTTGCCGTTTCCACAACGTCCTCGTTAGTGAAGAAATATTTGTCTACGCCGTCCTTAGTTGAATGGTAATATTTCAAAAGCTCGGTATTCGACTCGAT
>JAZQYC010000231.1:0-1799 GCA_045633285.1 Clostridia bacterium
CAAAGCTCGTGCACGCAGAGGCAAGGGGAGAGCCTTACACCGGTCAGGTGGCAGTAGCTGCGGTCGTTTTGAACAGGGTAAAAAATCCTGCCTTTCCAAATACGATAGCCGGAGTTATATATCAGCCCTACGCTTTCACCGCAGTTGACGACGGACAGATAAATCTCGAGCCGAACGAGACGTCAAGATCGGCTGCTCGTGACGCTATGAACGGTTGGGATCCGACGGGAGGGTGTATATACTACTTCAACCCCTCGACTGCTACGAGTAAATGGATATGGTCAAGACCCTACGTGACTACTATAGGTAAGCACAGGTTCTGCATGTGAGGTGGATATGGAAAATAATCACGATTGCAAAAGATCTAACAGAAAATATTACGTCCACGCCATAGTTTTCGGGGTGATCGTCCTTGCTCTTACGCTCTCGATAGGTATTCTTGCAAGCGAGAGAAACAAGGCGTATTCGAGGCTTGAAGCGGTATACGAGAAGTCGTATTACGATCTCGTTCAGGACGTGAACGATATAGAGATCAAGCTCGATAAGCTCTCGGTCAGCAGTAGCGCAAGCTATCAGAGAGAGCTTTTGTCCGAGATATCATCAAGGGCGGATCTTGCTCAAGCCGAGGTAGCTCAGCTATCGTCCGGGTATGGCTCGCTTGAGTCTACGACTAGGTATATCAATCAGCTTGCAGATTACACTAAGAGCCTTAATAAAAAGCTTGCAAGGGGAGAGGCTTTGACGAGCGAGGAAAAGAGCGCCCTTAAATCCTTGGCTGATGTCAGCAGGTCTATAGGTGAGGCGCTTAAGGAAATGGGGGATAAGATCGGAACGATCTATCTTTTTGGAAACGGCGAGGGTGAGGGAATAAACTCCGATCTTACCGAAATGGACGAGACGAGCATAGACTATCCCGAGCTTATATACGATGGACCGTTTGCAGACGGCGTTATCAACAAAGAGCCCAATCTTTCAGGAAATAATATTACCGAGGAGGAGGGCTTAGCGATCGCAAAAAAGGCGTCAGGCGAGAGTGAGCTCGTGAGCGCAGGCGTATGGGAGGGAAGGATCGATACCCTGAACTACCTATCGCAGGATAGCTCGACTATGGTAAAGCTTGCAAAAAACGGCATGCTACTGTCCTATTCTACCTCAAAATCAAACGACGGTGAGTCGAGATCGGTCGAGGAGTGCGTGAGTATTGCAAGCGAATACGCTATCCAAAACGGTTTCGAGGATCTATCTCCCGTGTGGGTCAGCAACTATAACGGAATGATATTCGTCAATCTCGTATACGAAGAAAACGACGTGATATTCTATAACGATATGGTCAAGGTCAAGGTGGACTCAGGTAGTGGACGTGTAGTTGGATTTGATTCGCTTGGATATGCCTATAATCATAAGGAAAGAGTGGTCGAGACTCCCACGCTTAGTGAGGAGGAAGCAAAAACGATAGTGCAATTTGATATTGCTCCGCAGTCGATAAGGCTTGCCCTCGTTCCAAAGGAGCAAGAGGAGATACTCACCTACGAGGTGTTCGGGGAAATAAAGGGTAAGAAATATTTCATTTATCTTGATGCAAAGACGGGAGAGGAGATCAATATACTCTGCGTAATAGACAGCGACGAGGGGGAGCTGTTGATGTAAGCTATTCGGCGCAATGCTTGCGCCGAATATTTTTTTGCCCATATCTATTATTGAAATGGTATCTTAAATATATTATATATATCTAATAGCTCCCTAACAGGGACTATTTTTTCAACGAAAAGGGTTGCCGTTTGAAAAATAAAAAAATTTTT
>JAZQYC010000232.1:0-2759 GCA_045633285.1 Clostridia bacterium
CTGTCAAGCTCGTGCATCCCATGGTGCTTGGACTAGCTATCATCACCGAGGACGAAAAGGAAAAGTATAAGTCCAGCGTCACGCCTGAGACAAAAAAGGAACAGGACAGTGCCGTTCACGATGGACTTAATATGGTTGCAAGGTTTACCTTTGATAACTTCGTCGTAGGACCGTCCAACCAATTCGTTCACGCGGCAGCTCGCGCCGTTGCCGAAAACCCCGGTAATAAATACAATCCGCTCTTTATCTACGGTGGGGTCGGTCTTGGTAAGACTCACCTTATGCACGCAATAGGCAATTACGTTAAGCAGGAAAGACCTAAGTGCAGAGTGCTTTACGTATCGGCTGATCATTTCGTAAACGAGCTGGTTGACACTATCCGTAATTCTCAGGATCGTGAGCATAACAAGGCTTTCCGTGACAAATACCGCAACGCCGACGTTCTTATGATAGACGACGTGCAGGGTATCGTCGGAAAGGCAGGTACGCAGGAAGCGATGTTCCACATCTTTAACGACCTTTTCCAGAACGGTAAGCAGATTATTATGACCTCGGACCGTCCGCCTAAGGAGTTTGACAAGATCGAGGAGAGATTGAAAACCCGTTTTGAATGGGGACTTATCGCAGATATCTCCGCTCCCGATATCGAGACCCGTATAGCTATACTGCAGAAAAAGGCGGAGCAGGACGACAATTACGTTCCGGGCGACGTTTTGAGATTTATAGCTTCTAAGGTCGAGTCCAACATAAGAGAGATGGAGGGACTTTATCTCAAGGTCGTATTCTACTCAGAGCTTGTGGGCAAGGATATTTCGATGGAGACGGCAAGAGAGGCCCTCAAGGATTACATAGACGAATCCACCTATACCGTAGACGTGGATGCAATAATTGAAGCTACCTGTGAATTTTTCAGAGTGAAAAGAGAGGATCTTTGCGGAAAGAGCAGAGCGAAGGAGATCGCAGAGCCCAGAATGATATGTATGTATCTTATCTGCGATATGCTCGATATGCCACTTACCGCTATAGGAGAGGCGATAGGAGGTCGTGATCATACCACGGTTATCCACGCAAGAGACAAGATCGAGGGTCTTATAAAAAGAGACGAAAAGAAGAAAACTCAGGTCAAGGATCTAAGGGACAGAATACTTAAGCGTTAATTTTTGGAGAGCATTGATTTATCTTCCAAAAAAACAAAGTTTTTCTGTAATTTGAGGCAAAAATGTTTGACACATTTGTCAAATGTTGTTAAAATAATTAAGCCTATGCTTATGTATAGGCAATTTATGTATTTGTCTAAGAGTCCCTCGGGACAAAAAGGAGAAATGGACAGTTTATCTATTGGCGACCTGCCCAAGGATCGATTAGTAGTCGGATTCAAGCAGGTATTAAGAGGAATTGAAGAAGGTACGGTAAGGTGTGTTGCCGTGGCTTCCGATGCAGATGCTTTCATAGTAGAGCGTGTAACGGCTCAGGCAGAGGCGAAAGGCATAGAGATCGCGACTTATCCAAGTAAGGAACAGCTCGGTAAACTATGCAGGGTAGCCGTGCCCACCGCGACTGCTGCTTTGAAGGTGTCGAAATAGTGAGTGCGTCCGCAGGGTTGCTGGACTCATCCGAAAAATCTAAAAGGAGGTAAGATAATGCCAACTATTAATCAGCTTATTAGGAAAGGTAGAGTACGTCAGACCAAGAAGTCTCTTGCTCCTATCATGGAGAAATGTCCTCAGAAGAGAGGAGTTTGTTTGTCTGTTACGACTACGTCACCCAAGAAGCCTAACTCGGCTATGCGTAAAATTGCCCGTGTAAGACTCGTTAACGGTATGGAAGGTACTGTGTACATTCCCGGTATCGGACACAATCTTCAAGAGCACAGCGTAGTTTTGATCCGTGGCGGAAAAGTCAAGGATCTTCCGGGTGTCCGTTATCACATTATTCGTGGTACTCTGGATACGGCGGGTGTTGCTAAGCGCAATCAGGCTCGTTCCAAATACGGCGCTAAGCGTCCTAAATAATTAAAAATTCGGATGAAGACCGTCAAAAATCTTAAATTGACGGCAGTTACCAAAAGGAGGATTTAATATGCCCAGAAGAAGTGGCGTACCTAAACGTGACGTTCTGCCCGATCCTATATATAATAGCAAGGTCATTACCAAGCTTATCAATCAGGTAATGTACGACGGCAAAAGAGGAACGGCTCAGCGTATCGTTTATGATGCATTTAAAATAGTAGAAGAAAAAATGGGACAGGGCGCAATGGAAGTGTTCAACAAGGCACTTGAGAACATTATGCCCGTACTCGAGGTTAAAGCTAGAAGAGTAGGTGGTTCTACCTATCAGGTACCGCTCGAGATTAGAGCAGACCGCAGACAGACTCTCGGTATCAGATGGCTCGTTGCTTACTCCAGAAAGAGAAGCGAGAAGACCATGGATATGGCTTTGGCTGGAGAAATAATGGACGCGTTCAACAATACCGGCGCTTCTGTTAAAAAGAGAGAAGAGACTCACCGTATGGCGGAAGCAAACAAGGCGTTTGCACATTTCCGTTGGTAATTAGGAGCTACCACGATGGCTAGAGAATTTACATTAGAAAATACCAGAAATATAGGTATTATGGCTCACATCGACGCAGGTAAGACTACGACGAGTGAACGTATCCTCTATTACACCGGTAAGGTTCACAAATTAGGTGAAACGCACGAGGGTGCTGCTACCATGGACTGGATGGAGCAAGAACAAGAGCGTGGTATTACTATCACTTC
>JAZQYC010000233.1:0-2147 GCA_045633285.1 Clostridia bacterium
GACGACGTTTTTGCTAGTAAAACCGCTTCATCTTGTCTTTCCTTGGTAGTATAGCAAATCGTGTTAAAAAACTCAACTGTTTTTGCGCTTTGTTTTCTAATATTTTCAATAATTTCCCAATATTTTTTTACAGGGAAGGTCGTCTGAGCAACTACACAGTACTGCGTGCTATCAGAAAAATCGGGAATTTCTTTAACGTCTTTGAATATGATCGCAGAATTATCACACCACCCGTTTATACCTATAACCTCAGAGTGATCAGACTCTCCGAGAATGACGATCTGTTTGCCCTTTTCGTGGTTTTCGCTAACGATAGAATGTATCTTTTTAACGAATGGACATGTGGCGTCAATTATCTCTATCCCCTTATTTTCAAAATACTTAAAAACGCTTCGTGGCGCGCCGTGTGATCTGATTACGACCTTGCGGGTTTTGACGTCCTCGGGAGAATCAACGCAAACGATTCCAGACTTTTTCAGCTTGTCTATAACGAGCGGATTGTGGATAAGCTCGCCTAAAATACAAACGTCCTCTCCTATTTGCGAATACGCCGTATTAACGGCGTTTTTTACTCCGAAGCAGAATCCTGCGCTATTTGCAACCGTTATTTTCATAGATCTTTCTCTCTTTCTTGCTAAGGGATAGATAATGCTCCATTTTTTCACGCATTTTTTCGAATAAATCGGTAATATATTCGGTTGCCCTTTCTTTCATATCAGGGCTTCTGTCAGTATAAAACTCAGTAAGCTCGATAGGCTCGGAGATCATTATATAATTCTTTCTGAAAAGCTTGGGTTTTTTGTTGATGAGCACAATTACGATAGGAGTCTTGGTCTTGATTGCAATTACTGACGATCCGCTTTTTAAGGGAAGGATTTTTTTGTAATCCTTATTTTTATTTCTCGTGCCCTCAGGACAAATAAAGAGCTTTTCACCCTTTGAAAGCTTGGATATACAAGTTCTGATAGCGCCTATATCGTTGCCCTCTCTATCAACGGGAATACCTCCGAGCTTTTTCAAAAACCAACCTATAAATTTGTTTTCATAAAGCTCTTTTTTTGATAATCCGTTGAAATTCTTTTTAAAAAGTCCTACGCAAATAACGGGTATTTCTGCCATAGAATAATGGTTTGACAAAACGACGGCTTTTCCGTCGGGTATGTTGTCTTTACCTATAAATTTGGTAGGATAAAGAACTTTAATAAAGGGATATGCAATTTTTCTAAGAACTGAATATAAGCTCATTATAGTTCTCCATTCAAGGCGTCAACCGCCGATTTTGCAGTAGAGAAAGCAACTTGAAGATTGAATCCACCAGTCAGCGCATCTACGTCAAGCACCTCTCCCACGAAATATAAACCGCTGACTATCTTGCTTTCCATGGTTTTTGGATTTATTTCTTTTACGTTAACGCCACCTGAGGTGATAACAGCCTGAGAAAATGGCGCGCAAGAGATAATATCAATACGAAAATCCTTTAAAACATTAACGAGACTTTTTCTCTCCTCTGCCGTGATCTGATTGACCTTCTTTTCAGGATCTATACCGCACTTTGAGATAACTACGGGGATAAGAGATCGTGGCAAAAGATCGTCTAAGGAGTTTTTGAAAAATTTTCCTATATTTGCAGAAAAATCTCTGAGTATCCTCTCGTCAAGTGAAGAATACGACAAAGCGGGCTTTAAGTCAATCGAAATATAGGTGTTTTTGAAATCTTTTCTACACAATTTGCTCGATAGAGTCAAAATACACGGACCGCATACGCCGTTTGCAGTAAATAGCATTTCTCCAAATTCGCTTGATACAGCCTTTTCACAAGAATACGCTGTTACCTTGACGTTTTTGAGAGATAATCCCTCGAGCTCCTTGCATAATTTATCAGATGATATCAGTCCAACCAAGGCAGGCTTTGGATCAATTACGGTATGTCCGACGCTTTTTGCAAAGGTATAACCGTCCCCCGTGCTTCCCGTTGACTGATAGCTCATACCGCCCGTTGCAACGATAACTGAGTCGCATTCAATATACCCTCTATCCGTCTTAACTCCAACGATACGACCATCTTTTGTTGATAAAGACAAGGCTTTCGTTTCTAATCTAAGGTCAATGCTTTTGGAAAAAGAAGAAAGAGCTTTAATAACGTCGCT
>JAZQYC010000234.1:0-13557 GCA_045633285.1 Clostridia bacterium
AACGAGCTCTATTCTGTCTGCCGACTTGCATTTCACTCGAAATGCAAGTCGGGAGTTAAATTCATTTAATCCTTTTTCAGACCAGACAGTCTTCATTATCTTCTCCTAATCTATTATCCGCCGATGCGGTCCCAAATGTAATATTCCTTAGCGAGATCAGCCTTCTGATTAAATAGCTCGCTTTTTTGCGCGTAGGTGGCAATATCGTCTCCCCTTGCTTCGTTATCTGAAAATGCAATCATATAATCAGAGGGTATAGCATCCTCTCCTCCCGATATAACGTAGCACTGGCTTACCGTGCTTGAAAGTCCGGTTTTCAGGTTTCCTACCAATGAGCCTACGGGCTTCAGCAGATTATCAACCTGTCCCATCCAGCGACTCCAAGCGTTGGTAGCTTCATTTCTATCGTACGTAGCTTTGACCACACAGCCTCTTATTCTGGTTCTGATCTCCTGATTATCGGGAACATCGGGATGATTCAAAAGGTCTGCGTAGACCTGCGCTACGAGCATACCGCCTGCGCACGTTGCTCTTGCCCAGGTCGTGGTTCTTATTTTAGTCTCAACGTATACGTTCTCAATAATAGCGTTGGTCGCTTGGCCAATAAGACCTGCCTTTAGTGAAATACCGCTCCAATACGAATAAGTGCCGTAATTCTTATAATCAAATCCCGTACCCTCAAATGCCGTTCCAGCGTATGCGGGATTCGTGCTCTTGTAATAAGGATTGTCACTAGTAATAAGAGCGGGATTCTCATACTCAAGACCAATGAATGCAATATTTTTAAGTTCTCCGCCGTATGCAAGCGAACCAATGAAATTCTGGCTGGCAACGTACTTGTAATTCAATATCTGTCCCGAAATTCCCATAGGAATTACTGCATTTTTAATTGCGTAGCCTGCGCCGTCTAAGCTTGCGTAGAATAAGGTGTTATTCGTTACGCCGTTAGCGTCTACGCCACTTTTATTAATATTAGGACCGAATATTCCCCACGAGCACGACTCGGCGTACGGAACACCCGTTGCTCCGTCGTCGCTGCGCTGAGGCGCAATGGGAGCAAGGTATCTCTCGTGCCAAGCCGCCGTTCCGCCGTTTGAATAATCAATGTCGTTTGTCAGGATATATCTTCTACCCGCAAGCCACTTTGAGTTATCTCCGTCACGTACCGCAAATGCAAGCGCGTCCATATCCTCCTTGCTTGAAATAGGCGTACCTACCGAGATTTCCTCTCTTACGATTCCACCAATAAGCTTAGCGGTTACCTCGGTCTTTCCTACCTTGACCGGAGTAACGGTTTTTCCGTCAATCGCAGCTATAGATTTGTCTGCTACCGTCCAGGAAACGAATTCGTCGGATACGGTATAGTCGCCCTTACTCGTAACAACGTTGAGACTGAGCTCTTTTGATCTTCCCTTATCGTTGGGATTACCAGCAACGGTTGTATCGGTAAGAAGCTTGATACCCCTGCCGTCCGTGATCTTTATCATATCCGAGCTTACTGTTGCTACGTTGCTTTCCGCTCTCGTAACTCCAGTTGAATCGGCAATTATCCTTATCTGAAAAGGATTAACGGCAGAGGTAAGAGCAATACTCGTCTTATCCGTCTCCGTCCACTTAGCTCCACCGTTCAGGCTGATCTTGTATAATTCTGCCCCTTCAACCGCGTTCCACTCAAGGCTGTCTTCGGTAAGCCCCGTGATAACGGGAGTCGGCAAAACCTCAACGTCGGTTGCGTAAATCTTGATAACGCATTTCGCCTCAAAGCCTCCGATCTTAGCAGACAGCGTTGTTATTCCGCTTTTGACAGCCTTGACCTTAACACCGCCCTCGATAGCCTCGATGGTTGCAATCTCCTCGTCAGCTATAGAATAAACTACGCTTTCGTCGACTAAATACTCGTTCTTGTATACGCTTGCTTTTATCTCGTTCGTTCCGCCAAGATAGATAACGGTATCATACTTATCGAGAACTACTCGATACACGGGAGCTATTACCTCCGCCTCGGGTGCAACGTAATCGCTCTTGACGACGGTGAGGGAGTATTCGTATACGACGATCTCACCTCTTTTTGCAGTTATGATAGCCGTACCAGCCTTGAGCGCCTTAAGCGAGCCCTTTGAGCTAATGGTCGCTACGCTCTCGTCAGAGGACGCGTAAACGTAATCGTAATAAAATCCCTCGTTTGCCTGAACGAGAACGGAGTCTCCTACCGTCAGCGTCAGATCAGTTTTCAGGGTGTTGGCGTCGGGGTTCGAGCAAGCTACTCCCACGACGAGAACGGAAGCTATGATTACAAATAACAATATATATTTAACAAAGTTTTTCATCGTTAGCCTCCTTAGTGTGAGAATTTCGTAATACCGAGCTTAGCGCACGAATCATTGAAGTCTTTTTCAAGAGCTATAAACTCGTCGTCGCTGAATACGTTCTGATAGTTATTCACGTACCAATGCATCGGGAAAAGCTCATCGGTCTTTATTCTCCAATAGATCTTCTCCTTATCTTCTGCAGAAAGATCAGAGCTCTCAAGCGCATCGTAAGCCTTGTCTATGCTCTCCTGAATCTCAAAAAGAATGTCAACAGGCCAGAAATCAGGGCTCTTATAATCTGCGGCTGCGCTTCTGAAGGTGTAGCATCCACCAGAGCCGGTCTGCTCGGAGATCTCTGCAATATTCTCCATTATACGCTCGTAGACCTCCTTCATATAAGGGCCTGCAACTCCAAAGTAGTTATTATAGAAGTTGTCAATAAGCGTTCTGATATCAAGATCAGGATCCCACATAAGCTTAGACTTGAGATATACCTTAAGCGCGTTAAAGGGTCCCGTAGCATTTACCTGTGAAACGGCGCTGTCAAATATACCGTAAAGGTCTATCTCTTCAAAAAACTTGTAGCTTCCGTTCATCATTCCTATATCGTTGAAGAACATCATATAGTCGTAAAACTCAGCTACGTATCCGTAGAACTGAAGCTTATTATCACCAACGATAAATTTCCACTTTCTTAGCTCGTTAGCGTAATCGCTTGCCTTATTTACCTTACAGTTCGGATCGTCTATACTATGCGCAAAGCATGCTCCGACAGGTGCGTATCTTGCAGATACGGTTACCTTTCCGTCTGTCTTTGCCATAACGTCAGGGTGAAAAGCCGTGATCGTACCATCTGCATTCATCTTTGCGGGAGCAGATAAATAAGCAAGATAAGCAAGCGCCTGAATAGTTACTTCTCTATCGATATTAAGCTCGTCAAGCTTAGCCTCGAGAGCTACTGCGATTTTGTTGAGCCATACCATATAAATACCCGTGATCGAACCGTATTTAACGATATTTGCGCCACACTCGTCACAGTCACATCGAGCGCTGTCGTCTGGGTGACCAAGCTCGAATATTCTTGCCGTAGGCATATTGTACATACGATCCACGATCTTATCTACGATAGTAGCAATCGGAGCGTCATTTGACATACAGATATGACCTGTTTCGCTTATCCAACCGGGATACTTTTCCTGATTCTCATATTCTGATTTCTTAGGAAATAACTCATTTCTTATAGAGTGAGATGCGCTACCCCAATCCTTACCGTAAACAGACGTTCCCGACATAGTGGGGTTAATGAGCCTCATACGCTTAGCGTAGGGCGAATTTGCGTTGTACCAGCCGGGGTTTCTATAATCTATAGCAGGTATATCGGTAACGTTGTCAAGCTTGACCATCTTGACGCTTGCGGTCTTGTCAAAGTAGTATTCGTCCACAGCGTAAGCCTCGTAGCCAATAACTCTTGACAGGAACTCGTAAGCGCTGTAGAGCGTTCCCTCGGGCGTTGCTCCCTTCAAAAGAACGTTGTTGCCCTTAAGATTCATCTTGAATCCGCTATCGCCAAGCTCGTCGTACTCCGTAACGAGATCATCTGAATACGCCGTATCTCCAAGAAGAATGACCTTATCACTCTCCTTGACTTCCGTCAAAGTGTCGTCACGAACGATCTTAAGCTCTGCGCCCGTTGCCTCCTTTATGAAATACTGAAGCTCGTCCGCAGCGTCTAATTCAACGAAGTGAGCGTTCTTTGCGATCACTATCACGTAATCGGACTCGTGATCCTTGACGAGCATAAGCTCGCCCTCTCCCTCTGCGTCAGTCGCGTAATCGGGAAGCTCCTGAAAAGAAGGAATAAACACCTCGGAGCAACCGTTACAGCCCGTACCGCTACAACCTGCAAGCACGGTAGCGAGGACTAATATGATCGAAATAATAAGCGTAGTAATTCTTTTCATAATTATGCCTCCTCACCCTCTACGACGAGAATACCAAACGATACCGTCGTAGCATTGTAATATTTGTCTCTTGCGTAATATTTAAGCACGTAATATCCCGTCTCCTCAAAGGTGATCTCGTCACCGACCTTGAGGTTATTCTGTCTCATAGTAGGAGTCTGAATAAATACCGTAACCACGCAATTATCGTCAGAGTCGTCCGTCACGGTAAACGCGCCGACCTTAAGCTTCTCTCCGACCAAATAGGTCGACTTAGGCTCGCCTGATACCGTAAGGGTGGGCGCATTCTCCTCCTGAACGTAAGCGTAGAATATCGACTTGTAGATATTATTCTTAGTGTCCTCAACGGTATAAGTGATCTTATACTGACCGAGGCTATTGGGAGTAAAGGTGTAATCGTTATCAATATTACCGCTGTAGATCGAGGTCTTTGCAGGCGACTCGATCAAAACGCTTAGCTTTTTGATCTCGCTGAGAACGTCGTATCCAACGGCTGAGTATACAGTCACGGATTTTCCGAGCTCTGCGTATACCCTACGTGAGGTATTGGTCGAATACATAAGCTGAGGATCGACCTTGTCCTCCGTTATATTGCTGTTAATAGACTGATTAGATATCTTTTTGAGTTTTACAGCCGTTTGTCCCGTTACACCCTCGAGCTCTACCGTCATATAAACGTATCCGCTCGAAAAACCGTTAAACTCCGATCCGTCAATGAAGCTCTCTATCTCTCCAAGTTTTATTCCGAGAGAGTCGTAGATAGCTTTTTCTGACTTTTTGTAGCTTAAAGCAAAGGGCGTGTTGCTCGATCCGTCAAAAGATCCTGATATTGCCTTAACCGGACTTCCGTTAAGCCAGAACTGCGAATAAACGATTCCGTTTTTCTCGATCTTAACGATGCTGAGCTTAACCTGCTCTTCAATATTCTTGCTGTCCGTCAAATAAACGTTGATCGCATTGAAGCGATTGTCGAATTTATTTGAGCTTACCTCAAGGGTAACGCTGAACAGCTCAATGGGGATATCTCGTATGAAGCTGAAGCTTGCCCCGTCAACCTTGGTGGATAGAATCATGTTATCCGCCGTCATAAGGGTCTCAAAGTCAGCCACGTCGTCTCCGTTTACGTCGCTGATATCAAGGAACTTATTGATATAGACGTCCGATATAAAGTTTTCGGGCTTGTACTGAGCGTTGCAGATCTTTTCAACGTTGATCTTGGACTCGGCAGTTACTCCAACGAATTCCAAGCCAGCGAAAACGCTCTTTGATCCAAATCCTGCAAACTCAACTCCACTATTATAGCTACCGATCTCAAATCTGAATTCATACGCTCCCGTAGTCAGAACGAAACGGTATCTTGCTACGAAATTAGTAGCCGTATCCGAGGGATCGATATCCTCAAACCACTTCTCTACGTAGACCTTGATCTTTGCAAAATCAACCTCTTTGAGCTCTGGTACGGTTTCACCCTGCTCGTTCTTTTTGTCCTGAGTAAGCGGACAATCCTCTCCGTTAAGAGCTACCAAGAGCTTGTTTGCGCTCGTTCTGGTAAGAGTAAGCTCAACAGTCTCTGAAATATCCTCAAAATCGGTCAGAATAAGTTTGACTGCACTATACGCCGTGCTACCCGAAACGGGAGAAAGCGTAATATCAAATTTTTCAAAAGGTACGCGCTCGGTAAGCGTTACGCCTGCCCCGTCTACGCTCGTGGTGAACTGAATGTTCTTGCCGTTTGCAATCGAGGTCGTAACGTCAGGAGTGCCCTCTACGCTCTCGCTTGACTTAAAGTACGAGCTGAGAAGAGATACGAAAAGCTCCTCGTCCGCGTCGTCCGGAATATCGGTAAGATCTACTGCCGATACGCTGTAGCTCTTTTCGATGAATTTGGTAGCGTCGCCTACAACGCTAGCTCTATATACGACGGTGAAGTCGCCTTTTACCGTGTAGGGCTTGTTGGTATAGTCAACGCCGTCCACGAATATCTCGAGCGAAACGTCCTTTTTACCCTCGCTTGAGACGTATTGAGCCTCTACGTGAGGAAAAACTATTGAATAATTCTTAACCGCAAACGTGGGAATAGGCGCGTCCTTCATTCTGGGCGCGGTATCGTTCTCTACCGTTACAGTGTGAGTCTTAGTAACGACCGTTCCAACGAGATCGGTTGAAATAAAGTCGATTTTGTACTCGCCGGGGTCTTCAGCTACGAAGAACTGCGTTTCCGTTCCTAAAACGGCAATGTCCTCCCACTCCTCGCTGTACGAGGGCTTGCAGGATACCTGTATTTTCTCGCTCCAAGCACCCGATCCGCCAACGGTAGCGCCCTTTAAAATAGCTACCTTATCGCCGATACCAGCGGAGCTAACCAGCTGGGAGTTCAGAATATAATCGGGAGCGTCGCCGTAGTCGTAGGCGGATTTTGCCTCGACCTCAACGATTTTTTTAGCATCGCCGTAAGCGCTACCGAGCAATGAATATTCTATATAGTACGTGCCTGTCTTTTCGGTCTTGAATCTGCCGTTAGCGATAGCGATATTTTCTCTGCTTTCACCGTAATAAACCTTGGTGGAAACTCCAGAAAGCACTCCGCCTACGGGGTTATAAGCTATGGTGTCGAATACGGGATAGGAGTTGTTTGCTCCTGCCAATGCGTAAGGAAGAGTGTCTGCGTCGTAGATATCTCCGTCACCGTCCAAATCGCCCGTAACTACTGATATTACGCTGTCGCCAGATGCAAAGGCGTCAAGATTATGAGCACCGACCGAAAGCACCATAATAGAGCACTTTTTAGACGCCATATCTCCGACCGTGATTTCAAGATAAACCTCACCCGTGGTGAATCCGAACCATTCGTTTCCAAGTCCAACGGTATTGGTATCTTTTATCTTATCAAAAAGCTTGTCGGTAACTCTGTACTCAGGCGTATGAGGGAATACGTAAGTGTTCAGATCGTCGTTATCAAAGTAGAATCTGCAGGAGCTACTCGGCTCCTGACCTACCTGTCCGTAAAAGGACGTTCCAACGTTTGCTCCTGTCGTAGAAAGATTGGTATTGTCGTATCCAATCGAATCGTATCTGTCACACGCAACTACACCGGTGTAGGCGGTATTAGGATACTTCATCGTCTTGTCTGCCGCCGTCATATCTATACGAATAAAGTTATTCTCGTCGTAGATATCGGTAAGCTTGAGCTCAAGATAGTTGAATTCCTTAGTTGAGTTGTCCTCAGGAGTGATCAAAAACTCTATAAACTCAAATGGCTTAGCAACCTGATGTTCACCCGTTCTGTGTGAGCTATCGAATCCGATCTTTGCAAGATCGATGATACCATCGTACTTGATGGTAGCGTTGTTTTCGGTGAAGGTGTATTTGACCCCCTCTACTCTTCCTATATAGTTTTCACGATTGATATAGGAGGGAATCTCCATCTCGCCCTCACAGTAAACGTTGTCACCGTAGGTAAAAAGGCTCTCGAATCTATCCTCAGCGGTAAAGCCGTACTCCTTTGAATACGGAGTACCCTCGACCTCTACCGAATAGGTAAGAATATACTCTCCCGCTACGTCAAGAACTACGCCGTCCTCGGTGGTGCATCTTCCGTCAGGGAAGACTACCGTCGAGCTCATATCGTATTCGTTTGAGCCGAGAGTAAGCTTAGCCTCGGGGATAGAGAGCTTAGTTCCTCTTGCATAGGTCGGGCTGATATCGCCGTCAACGGTGATATTTGCCCCCTGCGCTATAGCAATACCCGTAAATACGCTTACGAACGCTATAACTATTAAGAGGATAAATAATATATTTCTTTTCTTATTATTCATATAATAGTCTCCTTAGTTATTAGCCCTTGAGTCCGCCAAAGGTGATGTTGGACATAAGCTTCTTTCTGAAGCAGATAAACAGAACCAAAACGGGCGCACAGCAGATAAACGTTCCTGCAAGCTTAACGGGGGCTTGGGATGCTTCAGCTTCTCTTGCTTCCTGAAACTGCTGAAGTCCGAGAGCAAGAACAGGGTGCGAGGGAAGATAAATCATTGGAGTCGAAAAATCGTTCCAATAGGTTATTACCTGCAAAAGTCCAACCGCGAGAAGTGAAGACTTCACGAGAGGCAAAATGATACGAAGATAGATCGACCATTGACCTGCTCCATCTATCATAGCAGCCTCAGAATAGGTCTTGGATACAGCCTTGAACGCTCCGTAGAAGATCAGGAAGTTCATATTACAAAAGCCCGAAAGCTGAATGATAATACCAAGAACGTTATCGTATAGACCAATAGCTTTCGACATCTGAACGGCTGAGGGCATAGATCCTACGATAGGAAGCATTATGACCACGATAACCGTGCCGTAGATGATCTTACATATTTTGTAGTTGTATTTTGCACAGCAATACGACACGAGCGCCGTTACGAATATCGAGCCAAAGGTAACTCCTAAGGTGAAAAATAATGAGTTCATTAAAAGCTCAGCCGTATAAACGTAGGTGCTTGAACCAGGTACTTGCACTCTCATCCATTTGAAAGCCGTAGCGTAATTTTCAAAGTGCCAGCCGTTTGCGGGGAGTCCGATAGCATTTTCGAACATTTCAAGATCATTTCTCTTAAAAGAGGAAATGAGCGCAAGCCCGAGCACGGCTATATAAAACAGGACTACTACGCCAAGCACGCTTGAAGATATGATCGCAAAGACCTTGTTTGAGCGTTGCATTTTGCTCTTTTTCTTGGGAGCAGAGTTTTGTATAATCTTAACGTTTTCCATATTAGTCCTCCCTCGGTCCGAATTTTTCGAGCAAATATTTTGCGGTGAATACGATCGGTACGATAACTACCGTAAAGATCAATCCAAGAGACGCTGCGTCCGGGTACAGATGGTAGCTCACCTGTCCCTTGACCTGAATGTATATATGCAGACCAAACGTTCTTACGCTAATATCCGCTCCCACGCCATGGTATGCAAGAAGCAAGCCCATATTTGTAAATATCTGAGCAAAACCTACCACGAGAAGTGATACTACGGTCGGGTAGATCGCTGGAAATACTATATGTACGAACTCCTGAAGAGCGTTAACGCCCTCAATCTTGCCGTACTCCACGAGTCCCGTTGAGATCGCGCTCATAGCACCCATGAAATATATCATGGTAACGCCAAAGGATAGCAATCTGTCGTACACGAGAAGTGTGGTAAAGTTGTTCGTCATAAGTATAAGTCCCGAGTCCGGATCTCCCGTGATAACGGGAAGAACGTTAGGAACGAGCATACGAAGTATCATAACGAAAACGACGGTAGAAAGCACGCTCGGCATAAAGAGCATAGTAGAGAAAAATCCGCTAAAATATACCTTTTTCCATACCGAATAAGCTATCAGCATAGCTATGAGAATGGTTACGGGCGAGGAAAAAAACCACATCGTAAGAGAGTTTTTCATCATCGTTGCGTATCTGATGTCGTTAAATATGAGGTCTAATTGCTCTGCGAAATTGTCAAATCCAACAAATATGAATTCGTTGCTTCCTGCAACGTCCTCGTACTCTTTAAAAGCAAGAAGAATGGAGTTGAAATTTACGCAAATATACATTACGAAGAACTGCAAGAGCGGGAAAGCAAGAGCAGTGCATAAAAATATTATCTCCTGCTTTCTTTTGCTCATCTTCTTTTTGTTGTTGGTCTGTGCATCAGTCATTGTAGTGCTCCAAAGATTAGTTTTTGGATTTAGGCTACCATTTTAGCCCATTCGGTTGCGTTGAAATTGTTCTGACAACCCTCGAAATAATCGTCTACGGTGCAAGCAGTGGTCTTGTAGAAGGTGCTGAATATATTTCTTCCGGTCAAAGCGTACTCGTCGTTGTTTACTCCGATACACTTACCGTTGGTCTCAAACTGCCAGTTGTACGCCCAATCGAGACCCTGCTTTCTGAAAATATCGTTAAGAAGGGGGCTGTAGGGTACGAATTCAACGTCCTCGTCCTTAGTGAGCTCGTAAAGAGATCTGCCGTAAGGAGTCATAAGAGCAAGCTCTTCGTCAGTCATAGTGAAGTTGTACGCTCTCAGACAGCTTGAATAGGTAACGTAGATTACAAGACCCTCTCTGGACTGCGCGAATTTCAAGAATTCCTTTGCAAGATCCTTGGAAACCTCGTCCTTGTACTTGTTGATAGCTACCATTGAGTGGAAGGTAGCACCAAGCACGGTGGTCTTTTCGTTGACCTGATCACGGATACCTGTTACGTCCTCAAACTTGGGGAAAGGCATATACTTGAAGTTTCTCTTGCCGTAGCCGTAATCGGGGTTTTCCTCTGCCATCTGATTGAAGGTAGCCTCTGCCTCTCTCTCCCAATAGGAGTTCTCGATAAACATAGCTACACGGTTGATCTTGGAGCTGTTAACTGAGGAAACAAACTCAGTCTGAGCGGTCATATTGTTGTGCGTGCCGGCACGGGTCAGATGAGTGGTGTAAGCGTCCGTTCTTGCAAGATCGTGAACGAACTTGATAGCAGCCTTTTTGCCCATCTGCCCCTGAAGCTCGTAACCGTTCTGGTAATTGATATCCATATCAAGACCGGAATCATAGCCGTTTAGAGTTGAGTTTAAGATAAAGTTGCTCTTTCCCTCGTATGATGCGTGAATAGCGTAGAACGAGGGCGAGAAGATGTAAGGCGTGGTAGATGCGAAGCAGAAGGGAGTAATATTGTCCTCGTTAATCATCTTGTTCATAAGAGCGATAAGATCGTTATAGGTCTCGGGAACTTCGTATCCGTTCTCCTCGAAAAGATCTGCATCGTACGTGATACCGGGAGTGCTCATCCAGTTAGGAATAGCGTAGTACTTGGACTCTCCATCTACGTCAACCTTATGCATATCTCTCCATTCGGGATACATAGTATCTACGATAGACTGAGTAGCGCTCGAAGCGTCCACTGCAAAGTCACCGTTGTCATCGTATATCTTCTCGGTAATAACGTCGGTTATATCCTCAAAGTGTACTCTCATAGTGTCGTAGTCGTTAGAAGACAGGAAATAAATAGAGTTCTGAGAAGAAGAAATATCGGTATTGAGCGAGCCGTCCTCGTACTCCGTTTTTCCAAAGTTAGTGATAAGCTGTACGCCGACCTTACCATTTTCGGGGTTTACCCAATCAGCGTAAGCCTTTTCAAAAGCCTCGTCGAGCTTGTTCATCCATACCTTTCCAAGCGCGCCGTTAAAGCAACCAACGTATAGCTGAGTACGGTTAGGATCGATCTCCTCCCTCGTCTCGTCTACGGTAGGACTGCAAGCAACGAAAGAAAAAGCCATAACTACTGCAAGTAATAAAATAATTACCTTTTTCATAATATATCCTCCAAATTAAATTCTTAGTTTATTCAATACTAAAGTCTACTATGCCTATGCCACCGGGAGCGACCTTGACAAGGAAGCCTTTTGCATCTTCAAAAAGTTTAGCCTCTTGGGCAACGACAGCGCCGTTTTCCATAACGAGCTTGATAGGTTGCATCGGGAAATCGACTACGTTATCAGCCGACCTCAGCTTTCCGCTCGTCTTAACTATTGCTCTGTCGTAATGAATGAGGCAAGAGTTAGAAATCATTATTCTGTATCTTCCGTCTGCCATTTTTAAGAGCGTAAAGGGAATATCACTCGAAAGCTCTATACCGTAACGGCTATAGGTCATATTGCGAAGAAGCTTAGCAAGGAATGTAAGATATCCGTCCGAAACCGTTCTGAATACGATCTCCTGCACCCATATACGAGTGTCCTTGACCTCGGTCATATCCTCACGCTCTAGTCTTACGCCAAAATCTATCTCGTTAAAGATGGATTTTGCGCATACGTTACTTGATCTTACGTACACGACGGACTGGAATTCGTCTTCATTTACTCCTTCGTCGTAGAACCTTTCAAAGCCCTTAAGCGCGCTTAGCTTATCCTCTGAGCCACGAACGGTGGTCAAGACTACGTTAGCTTTATGCTCGTTGATCATTTCAAGCTCGTCTGCACTTAATAGATCTGCATTCGGAATAAAAATATCCTTGTCAAGACTTTTAATATTTTCTATTCTTGCAAGCGCGCATACTCCTGCGCCCTTTCTGTTTGTTTCAGATAGTATTCTATGAGCGGACCATCTCCTGCCCTTGAGATATTCGGGCAAAAACTTTTCTATCTGACTATCCGTCCAGCCAAGCACGACGCCTAAGTATTCAGTAGGTTCTTCCTTGAATACTCTCTCGTAGTTTTTGATGACGAGATCCCATTCTGATTTTTTGAGAGCGTCTCCAAGACAAACGAAATATCCGTCCGAGGCTCTCTTTAAGCCGTCTTCTATCAAGTACCAATTAAGATATTGATGTATTTCTCTCTCGGTTGCGGCAGGGAAAAACGTTACGGTTGAGGCTTCCTCCGTGGAGTCCTTTACGAAATTCATCGAATAGTAGCTCGTTTCTTTTGCGTACGCCTTGGTGAGCATGCTACAGCTGTATCTCTCCCAATCAGTCATCCTCTTCATACTGCTGTCAACGGTAAAGACCGTGGTAGCCTGTTGCTCGAGCGTCATATAATCTATGCCTGCCTTTGCGACCTTTTTGTAATCTATACCGTATCTGTACAGCGCCTCAAACGGCTCGCTCGTCCAAGCGTTACAGGTCATAAGATCAAAATTATTTGCGTGAAGTTTGTCTGCTATTCTTTTGATAGCGTCCGCCCAACACTCTGAATTAAAGGTAATCCATTCTACGCGAAGGTTACTCCAAACGTAGTTTGCTCTTTCTTTTATATCGATATACTTGGTGTTTTCATCTTTGTGGGCTAGACCTTTTGGAAGATCATAACCTAAATATTTTTCAAATCTTTCTAACATATCGAAAGACATGTCGCCTTCTTGTAATTGCATACAAGGTGGGAACAATCCGTCCGCTAATTGAATACCGTCCGCGCCGTAATCAACAAGCATTTTTACCGCTTTATTGCCCAAAAAGTCTGCAAAGTACGTTCCGTCCGACATTCTTTTGGGAAGATAGGTGTGACCGTCCCAGGGAACACCCTCTATGCAAGCCTCCTCGTGCTCGTCCAGAAACTTTGATTGAGGAGTATAGCCGAATAATCCACCATTTCCGTTTAATCTATCCTTTTTGCACATATGCTGGCCCATATAAGAAAAGTAAACTTTTATACCTTCCGCTTTGAGCCTTTGCACCAAATCACGAAGATCGTAATTTGTCCACGGTTGGATAGAACGAATTTCGTTGCGCTCTGCTCCGTAGTAGTTTGAACAATCTTTTGGGAGTAACACTTCTTTGTCC
>JAZQYC010000235.1:0-3109 GCA_045633285.1 Clostridia bacterium
GTTATAAAAAAGCCCTCTGCCGATACTCGGCGGAGGGCTTTTGAGTCCACACGTCGCAAAAACTTTCCGCCGTTTAACGCTTGCTGAACTGCGGAGCGCGTCTTGCTTTCTTGAGTCCGTATTTCTTTCTTTCCTTTGCTCTGGGGTCACGGGTCAAAAATCCTGCCTTTTTAACAGCGGGCTTGTATGCCTCGTCTGCGATAACGAGAGCACGTGCAATACCGTGACGGATAGCGCCTGCCTGACCGGTCATACCACCACCGCAAACGTTGACCATAACGTCGAATTTGTCCGTAGTTTCGGTAAGAACGAGGGGCTGACGAACGATGAGCTTCAAGGTGTCGAGACCAAAGTACTCGTCGATTGAACGCTTGTTGATGACGATGTCACCTTTGCCGGAAGGGATAAGACGTACTCTTGCGATAGCTTTTTTACGTCTGCCCGTTCCCCAATACTGTATTTTTTTCTTAGTAGATTTAGCTGCCATAGTTCACCTCATTAAAACTTGAGCACTTCGGGCTTCTGAGCCTCGTGTCCGTGCTCTGCTCCCTTGTAGACCTTGAGCTTTTTGAGCATCTGTCTGCCAAGAGGGCTCTTGGGAAGCATTCCCTTAACTGCTTCGTAAACTACGAAATCAGGCTTGGTTGCCATCATCTTGGAGTAAGAAATCTCCTTGAGACCACCGATGTATCCGGTGTGATAGCGATAGAATTTCTGTTCTAATTTGCGACCGGTAAGAACTACCTTGTCACAGTTGGTTATAATAACGTAATCACCCGTATCAACGTTGGGAGTAAAGGTGGGCTTGTTCTTTCCACGGAGAACGGCAGCAACCTGACTTGCAAGTCTACCGAGAACCATATCCGTAGCGTCAACAACGTACCACTTACGCTCAACCGTTTCGGGTTTTGCCATAAAGGTCTTCATTTGAGCCTCCGAAATAATTATTTTGTTTTGTTATTGGGGATAGGTTTTTGCGGGGGGCTAATCCGAAAAACAACATTCCACCAAGATAGCCTTACTATTCTAATCTTTTGCCCGATCTTTGTCAAGCAATATTCCCGATTTTTTTAATTTTTTATGTTAATATTCAGGAATAATTCCATATCAAACATATTCCAAGGAATAATTTCAGGAGGAAACACCCTGAAAACGAGCTTTTCACGGGTAACGGGGTGTAAAAACTTTAGCTCGGTTGCCCAAAGCGCTAAGTTGTGTCCCTTTGCAAGCTTGTCACCGCCGTATCTGGCATCACCGAATATGGGATTGCCGATATTTGAAAGCTGTACCCTTGCTTGATGACCTCTTCCCGTTATAAGGTCTACGTCTACGAGAGTGAGCGCAGGATTATGATTTTCTGCCAAAACTCTGTAGTCAAGCTCCGCTCTTTTTGCGCCCTCCGTAGCAGGAGGAACGCACATAACGGTATTGGTTGAGGTGTTTTTCAAAAGATAATCAACGAGCTTTCTTCTCTTTTGCTTGACCTCTCCGCATACGACGGCGAAATATCTCTTTTCAAATTCGCCCTCCTTCATGCATTCCTGAAGCCTTGCCGCCGCCTTTGACGTACGGGCAAACACCATAACGCCTCCCGTGGGTCTGTCGAGCCTATGCACGAGACCAACGTAGGCATCACCGGGCTTATTGTACTTTTCCTTAACGTACTCTTTAAGCATGGTAAGCAGATCCTTGTCTCCGCTCGCATCCTCTTGCACGGGAACGTTCTGAGGCTTGACTACGACGAGAAGGTGATTATCCTCGTAAATGATATTAAGCTTATCGTTCATCCTATTCTCCTATGTACCAGGCAGACGCACCGCAAGGCAAGCGTATGCCCTTTTCTTCCGTTTTTAATCCGATCTCGTCCGCTTCAAACGTGCCGTTTTTGCCCTTTAAACAAAGTCTTAAAACGTTTTCCATAACGGTAGGCTGAAGCCCCGTCGTGTACGAGTTCAAAAGCACGAAAAGTGGCTCGTCCGTAAGCAGATTTGATATCAGCTTCACAAGATCAAAAACGCTGTCTTCTATCTTCCACTTTTCTCCTCTCGGGCCTCTACCGAAGCTCGGGGGATCAAGTATAACGGCGTCGTAGCGGTGACCTCTTCTTATCTCTCTTTCGCAGAACTTAACGCAGTCGTCCACGATATATCTAACCTCTGCGTCCTTGAGTCCTGATAGAGCCATATTCTTCTTGCATCTGTCCACCATAGCAGTCGCTGCGTCCACGTGACAGACGCTTGCTCCGGCTTTAGCGCAAGCAACCGTAGCTCCGCCGGTGTATCCAAAGAGGTTGAGCACGCTGATCTTTCTTCCAGCTTTTTTGATAAGCTCCTGCATTCTGTCCCAGTTAACAGCCTGCTCGGGAAAAAGTCCCGTGTGCTTGAATCCCATCAGCTTAAGAGCAAAGGTCATTCCCTTGTATCCCACGGTGAACTCGTCTGGAACGGGTCTTATCATACGCCAAGCGCCACCGCCCTCACGGGATCTCTCGTAGACACCGCAAAGACCCTTTTCTCGCTCCATATTGCGATCGGTCTTCCATATGACCTGAGGGTCGGGACGAAGCAACTTGTACTCACCCCAACGCTCAAGCTTCATTCCGTCGCCCGTGGCTATTACGGAATAATCCTCCCAGCCGTTTGCCGTTTTCATATTTTCTCTACCGAAAGGGTAACCGATTCGCCGTTGATGTCCCAAGCCTTTACGTAGCCTGAGTTACCACTCTTGATCTCTTCTGCGAGAACGTCGCCTGCAATATCCTTTGCCCACTCACCCGAAAGTATCTCGGCAACCCTTCCAGACGCCTCGTATCCTACCTTGATGTGGTCGGTTACGTCAAAGCCTGCTTCCTTTCTCATCGTCTGGAGCTTGCTTACGAGCTCACGAACGATACCCTCTGCGATCAGCTCCTCAGTGAGATTGGTGTCGAGAATTACGGTGACGGAGTTTGCGCTCTCTGCCACGAAACCGCTCTTGTTCTCGGTCGAAATCAAAAGATCGTCCTTAGTAAATTCTACCGTCTGACCCTTGATCTCGGTGGTGAATACGCCCTTTTCAACAGCCTTAACGACAGCCGTTGCGTCACAGCTTGAGAGGAACTCTCTGATTC
>JAZQYC010000236.1:0-1405 GCA_045633285.1 Clostridia bacterium
TCTTCCGTCAAGAGCAACGCTGAGACTCTCCACGAGGTATGCTACGTCCAGTCTCTGCGCGCCGTATGCAAATCCCGTAACACTCTTCCACTCTGCTTCGCTCAGATCAATATCAGCTCCGAGATAACATGCCTCGGTTGCTTTGCCGATCTTCAAAAGCTGTTCAGCGGTCGTGATGCAAGGATCAAAATACTCGGGGAAGTTGTGGTCTACCTCTACTCCAACTAAGTAAAGCTTGCCGTCAACTACGCTCCAATCGGTATAGGTCTCCTGATTGAGTATCTCCTCGTTTGCCCAAGCGTCGAAGAACGCCTTGTCGTCCGTGTAGTTATTCTGGGTAGACGATTCAAAGCTTGCAACTACTACGTCGTCTATAACGTCGTTTTTCGCTTTCTCCCAGACACTACATCCACCCGTCTGGAGAGAATTATTCTTGTATACCTCGATATTTACGATATTTCTATGAATACCCTTTGTGAAATATCCAATGGCACATGTACGCAACGTTCCGCTTGATTGGGTAGCGTAGAACTTAGCGTTTACGAAGTTATCCACTACCTCGCCCTGACTATAAAGAGTCAATGCGCACGCCTTGAATGCCTGCGTTCCCGTTCCGTCAGTTCCCTGCATGCTGGTGTATCTTGCTTCAAAATCTACTTGAAGATTCTTGATCTTTCCACCTAAAGCGACGTCAAGGAATATTCCACCGATCTGAACTCCGTCGTAAAAGCCCTGAGTCTCCTGATCGTATCTGACGGTTATCTTGTGTCCCTTTCCGTCAAGAGTAACGGCGAGCTTTTCAACAAGGAACGCTACGTCAAGGCTCATGCCCTTAGGACCAACTGCATGACCCGTCTTCATCTTCCAATCAGCCGTGCTTAGGTCGATATCTGCGTCAAGATATACGTTCTCGTCGCCTTTTTTAAGTGAGCCGAGAGCAAGGAACTGCTCTGCAGTCGTTATGCGTGAGGTGAATATCATGCTACGAACGGTTGCGGTCTTTGCCTGCTTGGTCTCAAGGTGCTTAACCGTAAGAGTAGCGGAAGCCTCCTCGCTTGGTCCGTACAAATATCCGTCAGCCTCGTAGAATCTGTTATCGCTGAATTCGTAGGTAAGCGTTCCCCAAGAAACTCCACCAACGTCAAGTTTCACTGGATCAAGTCCTGCAAATAATACGATATCAGTAGGAATAGAAAGATCGATTTCATCTGCCGTGCTGTCAAGTACGGCAAAGCCGTAGGTCGATCTGACGTTAACGTCCTCTAGGAGCACGGTAAGCGTTACGTAGCCTGCCTTAAGCGCCTTGATCTTACCGTTTTCGTATACGGCTACGGTCTCGTCAGATATAGTAATAGAAACGTTTTCAGCAGGATAGCTGAATTCGCTACCGTCCTTTTTTACGGAG
>JAZQYC010000237.1:0-6394 GCA_045633285.1 Clostridia bacterium
TTAAGTGGAGAAGAATCCATTTTATATGCGACCTCGGTCTTGTTTCTCCAATTAGAGATAACGAGATCAGAGCTTGCAGGATTTTCTTTTTTTAAAGAGCTAAAAACTCCACTCAGCCAATTAACGTCCCTGCTTCTCGAAAATATTATCCACGCAGTCAAGCAAGCAAGAAGCTTGTCCTGATAGGTGTACTCAAGAACGGATTGAGAAGCAGAAAGATCTGCAACGAACGATCCAATGATCGCGGCAGAGTTCAGCTCCTCACCTTTAAAGGAATAATACTTGTCTATTCTCCTTAACGGGAAAAACGCCTCTCCCAAAAAGTAGGGATTATATATTCTGTGCCACATCGAGCTATTAAGTAGCATACTGACGCCCGAGCCAAGAGTTCCGTAACCGCTTGCGTTAGCGTTACTGAATCCAATTTCCGCAACGGATATACCCGATGTTAGTTCCTCTCCGCAAGGCTTTTCAGAGGTCAAGATTTCTTTATCTCCAACCTCAGCAAATACCAATATACGGGAATTTGCGCTATTTTTGAGATCAAATTCGTATACGACCTCGCCTTTTCTAGTCTTTCTGACGGTAGACGGGTCATTGTATACGGTTGCGCAGAAATATTCTCTCGTTTTTGGCTCGTCCTTTGCAAAAACGTCGAATCTGCCCTTAAAAACGCACCCCTCTTCCTCTATTCCCGTCTTTCCCTTGATAACGGCGTAATATGGCATAGAGCCCATTACGGTCGTCTCGTTCGCCTTAAAATTTGCCTCACACGGACTAACGGGATAAAAGATCACTCTGATTGCAGAATGAGAAACCGAGGACACCGACAAAACTATCGATTTTTCATCGTAGTTAACAAACGTTGCAGTTACGTCTCCGTGTGCAAAATATGAAAATTTTCCTCCAACCTGAGATACGTAGAGTCTTCCTACGTCCTCGAGAAAATCCTTGGAGTCAAACCATTTGTTATTTTTTTGGTAAGATATTCTGATACCCCACATCGTACCAAAGCTTCCTACGAGCATTGCTCCGTTGGGAACGGAGGCGTCAAGTCCTGCGCCGAGAATGGTCCTTTGTGGATAATTATCCACTGACACGGCAGGACCTCTATATTTTTCCTCATAGAAGTCTGCAAAATATGGGGGTCTACCAGCAAATCCGTATTCTTTATTGACGTATTTCATAGCTACCTCAATATAACATTCTTGCAGTATCAGGCAAGTCTAAAACACCCGTATCACAAGATATAATTTCGTATTTTTCTATATGAATCAAATCATCTGGCACGACGTAGATCCTCTTGTCTTGCCATACACTTTGACAATCCTTTTCCAATGTGCGCAGTACGAAAAGCTTTGCAAAGACTGCTGGATTTACCTTAATAAGCACGGCTTCGTCATCATTTTTTTCAAAATATTTGTACAAGCTCGCCCTGAGTCTCATAATAACGTATTCTTCAGAGTGAACGAAGGAATCACCCTTGCAATACGGACACGGCTGAAGGAAGGTCTTATCAACTAAGCTTATGGTCTTTTTTCTGGTTATCTCAACGAGGCCAAGACCAGTCATGCCGACCACCATAGTCTTTACTCGATCCTTTTTAAGAGCCTCCTTGAGCTTCTCGAGTACTTCGTCACGGTGAGCCTGATCGTCCATATCTATAAAGTCTACTATAATAATACCGCCAAGGTTTCTAAGTCTTAACTGCTTTGCAATCTCTTCAACGGCAATCAGATTAGTCAGATAAACTGTCTCCTCGTGATTATTCTCACCAACGTATTTGCCCGTATTTACGTCAATAACGGTAAATGCTTCAGCTCTATCTATGATCAGATAACCGCCGTTACGCAAGGGTACTTTGCGCTTGAGCATATCCTCAACGGCTTTATTTAGTCCATACGCTTCAAAAAGATCTCCCTGATCGGAATGATATTGCAAAATCTCGCTTTTTTGAGGCATAAGATATTCAAATCTCTCGTAAAGCCTTTCAAATGCGTCTTTATCGTTGACGATAACGCTTTCGGTTTCGCTATTGATAACGTCACGCATCGTACGCTCTATGAGATCACATTCACGTCTGACGACCTTGCATGGCTCAGCCTTTCCATAGTCACGAAGAAGCCTCTGATAATCACTATACAGCTTCTTTGCTTCTCTCTTAATCTCGGAGATCGTAACGTCCTTTGCCGCAGTTCGTATAATATATCCAACACCCTCTGCCCTTACGCTCATGACGGCGTCAAAAAGCTTTTGTCTCTTCTTTTCATCGGTAATTTTTTTTGATACGCCGACGAAATCGTTGGTGGGAGTAAGGACGAGATATCTGCCCGGAATAGAAATGTCTTTTGTGACTCTGACGCCCTTAGTTCCAAACTGCTCCTTGACAACCTGCACCATAATAACGTCGCCGACCTTATCGCTTATAGAGCTTTTTTGCTTGACGCCCTCCATAAGCTCAGATGAGTCAACCATGTTTTCATGAACGTACAAAAAGGCATTTTTGTCAAGTCCGATATTTACAAAAGCAGCCTGCATTCCTGAAAGAACGTTTTCTACTCTGCCCTTATAAATATTTCCAACGAGCTTTTCAAAGGTCTCTCTTTCAACGTAAAGCTCAACCATTTCACCGTTTTCAGTGACTGCGACCTTAGTTCTGCTTGCATGTATATCGATGTATACTTTATTCTTCATAAACCTCTCCTATTTTGCAAAGAGGTTGAAGCGAATCCTTATCTCCCGTGTACTGCTCCAAGCGTAATACGTCAAAAATATCGTACTCAAGATCCAAGCCCTCGATACCGCCAAGAAGTCTGTCGACTCTCAGATTGTCACTACCAGATGCAAGGGTGAGAAGCAACTTATCTTCAAGGATATTAAAACTGAGAATCTTTGACCTGACGTCTTTTTCAACGAGCTTGTCCTTTTGCATATATTTTATTATAAGCTCACTACCGCTAAGCGCGCGAGAAAGTATCTCCTTTTGTTTATCGTTAAGACAGACACTTACCTCGTAATCACTATACGTAACGATACCTGCAACGTTCGGATTGACTTCACAGTAAGAAACGGAAAGAACCTTGATACCAGAGATAGTTTCCTCGTTGAATCTCTCCATAAACTCTTTAGGCTCACAATCCGTATCAACGCACATGTATTCTGCAATCGATTCAACGGTCAACGGTAGCGGTGGCGTAAAATACACCTTGTAATGAGGATTGAATGCATTTTCCGATCTTCTGACCTTAATACCTGCTCTAACGAACGCTCTGAGCATAGAGCGCAATATATCAAGGTGTGACATAAAAGACGCAGGGTAAGTCTTCGTAAACTTAACTAACAGCACAACGAACACCTCCCGTATTTATTAGCTCCACAGCCGTTACAACCCTCCAAGCAATTCTTGGTGGTTTTTTCAAGATATGCAAGTTCTCGCTCAGCGATCATATATTCTCTTTTGATTCCGCAGTCAATATACTCGAATGCCATGTATTCGTCCGTATCTTTTTCTTTGGTGTATTCAAGGAGATCTACGTCAAGCTCTTTTGCAGATTCTAGCCACTTGTTAATATCAAAATGCTCTGACCAGCTATCAAATATCTGCCCCTTTTCGTACGCTTTAACTATAACGTCAGCAAGTCTTCTGTCACCTCTTGCAAGCACTGCTTCCATAAACGAGGTATCATAATCGTGCCAATTATAGTTAACGCCACGAATACGTAGCTTTTCACGAAGAAAGCTAAGCTTATGCTCAAACTCTTCTCTCGTTATAAACCTCTCCCATTGAAAGGGCGTTACGGGCTTTGGAATGAAAATAGAGGTTGATACGGTGACGTTTAATTTACGACCCGTGGTTTTATGCTCGTTGTACAGCTCAATAACACGTTTAACGATATTTGCTATACCCTCGATATCCTCATCAGTTTCAGTAGGAAGTCCAAGCATAAAATAGAGCTTAACTGAAGAATATCCAAGCTTAAATGCCGAGATCATGCTTTTATCAATATCAGCCGAGGTGATATTTTTGTTGATAACTGCGCGAAGCCTGTCAGTTCCTGCCTCAGGAGCAAAGGTCAAAGAGCTTTTGCGAGCCTCTTCTGCAAATACGCTCTCAAAGCTGTCTACACGAAGAGATGGTAGACTTAATTTAGTCTTACCCTCACCTGCTTTTTTTAGGTGATCAAGCAGATCTATAAGAGCGGGATAATCTCCCGTACTAAGGCTTGAAAGCGACATCTCCTCAAAACCGTTGTATTTGATAAGCTCCTCGCCCTGACTGCAAAGAGTTTTGAGTGAGCGAGATCTGATGGGTCTATAATAAAAGCCTGCCTGACAAAATCTACAGCCGTTCGAGCAACCTCTATATAGCTCGAGAACCGATCTGTCGTGAACGATCTCGAGATTTGGAATCAGAATTTTTGTTGGAAAATACGCCATATCAAAGTCCTTAACTACGGCTTTATCCACTTTTCTCGTAAAATCAACTATTTTATCCTTCTCGTAAACAGCCTTATCATCACGTGGAACGATAACGCCCTGAATAGATTTTAATCTATTTAAAAGCTCGGACTTTGATAGTCCCTCAGCCTTTGCTTTTTTGATCTCGTCAACGATCTGATTCATCGACTCCTCGCCCTCTCCGACCGTCATAGCGTCGAAAAAGTCAGCGTAAGGCTCTGGGTTTGCCATACACGGTCCACCTGCAATTACGAGAGGATCGCTTTCCTTTCTATCTTTTGCAAAATATGCAAGACCAGCAAGATCGAGCATTGCAACGACGTTTGTGTATGCCAGCTCGTACTGAATAGAAAAGCCAAGCATATCAAAGCTTTTCAGCTCTCTACCCGTTTCAATAGAGGTAAGAGGAAGACTGTTTTCCTTTAACTTTTGATAGAGGTCGACCCAAGGCATAAAGCAACGCTCCGCAACGCAATCAGCTCTATCATTGAGCATGTGATAGAGAATTCGAAGACCAAGATTGCTCATACCAATCTCGTAAACGTCGGGAAAACAGAAGCAGGCACGAACGTCGGCTTCTTTGTTCATATCCGGCGTGTTAAACTCTCCACCTGTGTATCTCGAGGGTTTAAGCACTGATGAATAGAGACGTTTTCTTTCTTTAATGTTCATATATATCCTTCAAAAAAATTATTTTCAGTTCTTTAAGCAGGCAAAATGAATAAATTATCTTATGAAAAGAAAAATTTTGCCCGTAATATTATCTTTCGGCGTAATTATAATGCTAATAATCTATCCAGACAAATATCTTTCTTCCGCCCTTGACGGACTGAAGCTATTCGCCGTCAGCGTACTGCCTGCCCTGCTTCCATTCTTTTTCTTTACGAAAATCCTATCCGGTCTCGGAGTTGGTGACGCCCTTGGAAAAATGCTCTCTTCGCCGTGCAGAAAGCTCTACGGAACAAGCGGTATCGGCGGTTACGTTTTGATTATGAGTATGCTCTCCGGATATCCCGTCGGAGCTAAGTTACTGTCAGATCTCGTAAAAAACAAAAGTCTCTCGAGATCAGACGCAAGATCTATCGCTAGCTTTACCTCGACCTCAGGTCCGCTTTTTATCGTGGGTAGCGTAGGCGCAATTATGCTAAGAAGCAAGTCGTCTGGGTACGTTGTCCTGATCTGTCATTATCTTTCCGCCGTGATAAACGGACTACTTTACAGAAAAAGAAAACAAATAGTTGACGTTGATCAGGTCGCTAAAAGTCAAAAGGTAGATTATATTCTATCCGAAAGCGTATATTCAGCTGTAATCAGCGTGCTCATTGCAGGAGCGTACGTTTCAATATTTTATACCTGCGCAGTAATGCTCGTTGACCTTGGCGTAGTAGGCGTACTTTCAAACGCTCTTAACTATCTCATTCAAAGCGAAGCTATATCACAAGGAGTTGCGTTTGGCTTAGTCGAAATGACGGGAGGATGCCTGATGCTTTCAAAATGTAGCGGAAGTCTTGTCCTCCCTGCAATATGCGCCGTTATATCCTTTGGCGGACTATCTGTAACGCTACAATCGATGACCTTTTTGGAAGAGTGTGAGGTCAAGCCTTTAAGATATCTTCTAACTAAACTTACTCAATCAGCAATAGCCTTTTTGCTATGCTACGTTGCAACTATATTTTTTTGTCTTTGATGATAGCGCCTCTTAGCTCTTCTCTATTATTTCTTATGCAAGCAATGGTGTCTGCAAGAAACTTTTCAACGTCGGCAAACATATCGTCTACGTAAAGCTTGGAATCTCCCTTTAATGTGTTAGCAAACTGAATTGCCTCTCCTCTTATGGATTTAGCGTCCTTTTCCGCTCTTCTTAAAATCTCGGACTGACTAACGATCTCCTCCGCCTTGATTTCTGCCTCGTCAAGTATTTCCTTTGCTTTTTTTC
>JAZQYC010000238.1:0-4189 GCA_045633285.1 Clostridia bacterium
GTCGTAGAACTTTTTGCTTGAGAGTATTTTTCGGTCTGATACTATCTCGTACCCACAGCGAATAAGGGTTCGTCTCACTCTCTCCACCTCGCTCTGAGGGGACAAAACGAGCTTAGAGCTAAATCCCTCTGCGCTCTCAACCATCTTGGATATCTCGATTCCGCCCATTCCGCTGACGACTATTACGTCCGCCTCACCCTTTTCAAGAACGGTGAAGCCGTCTCCGCATCTAAAGATAGATACCTCTTCGTATCCCTCTTCGGTGAGCAGATTGATAGCCTTTTGTAGACTCTTTTGACTAACGTCTGTTGCGATCACCCTCTTTGCCCTACCGCCTTTTAAAGCCGATAACGGCAACAATCCGTGATCCGTTCCAACGTCGGCAAGAGTATTGCAATAGCCTACCTCATCTAGTAAGGCAAGTAACCTTTTATCCTGCATTAGTCAAGAAAATCTTTGAGTCTCTTGGTACGGTTGGGGTGGCGAAGCTTACGAAGTGCCTTTGCCTCTATCTGTCTGATACGCTCACGGGTAACGTTGAATTCCTTACCAACCTCCTCGAGCGTTCTCATATGAGAATCGTCTATACCGTAACGAAGCCTCAAAACCTTTTCCTCTCTCGGGGTAAGGGTGCTGAGTACCTGTACGAGATGCTCCTTGAGCATATTGGTCTCAGCTACGTCTGAGGGCGAGGTTGCGTTGTTATCCACGATAAAGTCCCCGAGATGACTGTCCTCCTCCTCACCAATAGGAGTTTCCAAAGAAACGGGGTCTTGAGCGATCTTTTGTATCTCTCTGACCTTTTCCTCCGTAGTTCCCATAGCAGACGCGATCTCCTCAGGCGTAGGCTCTCTGCCGTATATCTGAAGAAGCTGACGAGCTATTCTCATCTGCTTATTGATAGTCTCTACCATATGAACGGGTATACGGATCGTTCTTGCCTGATCGGCAATGGCTCTCGTTATAGCCTGACGTATCCACCAGGTAGCGTAAGTTGAGAACTTGAAGCCCTTAGTGTAGTCAAACTTTTCAACGGCTTTCATAAGACCGAGGTTACCCTCCTGAATGAGATCCAGAAACTGCATACCTCTTCCAACGTATCTTTTAGCAATAAACACTACGAGACGAAGGTTAGCCTCGCTGAGTCTCTCCTTTGCTCTGACGTCGCCAAGCGACATCTTTTCGGCAAGCTCCTTTTCCTCTTCCTTTGAAAGAAGGGGTACTTGTCCTATATCCTTGAGATACATCTTGACCGAGTCGTCTACGTTAACCTCGGTGATGATCTTTTCAAAAAGATCGTCGGTATCCTGAACGTTGCTCTCAACGATCTTGATCTTCTCTGCGTTAAGAGCGTTATAAACTGTCTCAATCTCGGCAGCCGTAGCCTCAATCTTCTCCATGCGAGCTACGATATCCTCTTCGTGAAGCTCTCCGCCCTTGGATTTTGCGGCTTCAATGAGCTTGGCTACCTCCGCCTTGATCACAGCTTCCTTTGCTTCCATATTGACCTCCTATTATTTCTTCGTCGGTAAAATTAAATTATTTAGTTCTTCCAGATAGGCTTTTTTTCTACCTGCATCGCTTTCCTTTTTTATTAGCTCTGACAGCTCCTTGACACGCTTTTCAAGGTACTTTTTCTTGAGCCTTTGAACGCATTCTTTAAAAAATCTTCTCTCTCCGTCGTCTTCGTTTGAGGAGATACGAGTTCCTATGATAGCGTTCAGCTCGTCGTCGTCAACCACTCCGAACAAATTGCCTGCAACTATAGGCTTGTCCTCTTGTCTACACAAGCTCACGTAATTGAATATATCCGAATGAGTCTTGTTATCAAAATAAGCAAGCAGATGCTCTCCGTCCTTATCGTAGCTACGACCTGCAAGCATAGTTGCAAGAATAAATCTCGATGCGGTGTAGTACCCCACGTCCTTGCCTTTCAAGGACTTGTCCACGCCTACGCCCTCGTCTATTCTGTCAGATTTTTTCTCCTCTTGCTTTTCGTACAGCTCACGGCGGAGTGCGTCTATCGAAAGACCGCTCATTTTTGCTATCATCGGAAGATATCCCTCTTTTTCCACCGTGCTCGTTAGCTCACGCAGAACGGATATACAAGCTGATGCGTACGCCGTTTTTTGCTCAACGCTGTCACCAAGTAGCTTCTCACAAAGAGAGAGTCTGTATTCAACCAAGGGCTTAGCTTCCTTTAATAGAGCAAGGAATCCCTCTCGTCCAAGCTTCTTTACCGCGTCGTCGGGGTCCATACCGTCAGGAAGCGAAACTACTCTAACGTTCAGCCCTGCCTCTTTTAGTATTCCAAGTCCACGCAAAGTAGCCTTTTGTCCTGCTCCGTCACCGTCGTAGCATATATATACGGTATCAGCGTAATTTTTGAGTTTCTTTGCCTGCAATGGAGTGAGCGCCGTTCCCATGCTCGCAACGACGTTTTCGATACCCGCCTGCACGAGGCTTATGGTATCCATATATCCCTCGACTATGATAACGGAATCCATACTACCTTGCCTTTTGACCTTACTCAAAAGATTAACGCCGTATAAATTCTTACTCTTATCGAAAAGTGGGGTGTTTGTAGCGTTCTTGTACTTGGCAAAATCGGTCTTTCCCAAAAATCTACCACCAAAAGCCACTACCTCGCCAAAATTATTAAAAATAGGGAATATCAGTCTACCGTGAAGAGCGTCGAAGCATCTACCGTTTTTGACCTCGGCTATACCAGCCTCGACCATAAGCTCCTTGGAAAAGCCCTGACGGGAAAGATAATCAACGATATCGTTAAATCCCGTGCTCGCGCCAAGTCCAAAGCGTACTACGTATTTGTCCTCTACGCCTCTCGATCTGAGATATTCAAGAGCAGTGCTACCGCTCGGGGAATTGAGATTATCGAAATAATGACGAGCGGCAAGCTTCATCATTCTGCGCATATCGTCCTTCTTTTTCTTCTGAGCGCGCATTTCGTCCGTGCCCTCAAGCTCAGGAACTTTCATTCCAGCCTTTTCTGCAAGAAGCTTAACGGCGTCAATGAAATCAATGCTTTCGATATTCATAATGAACTTTATCACGTCACCGCCTGCACCGCAACCGAAGCAATGATAAAATCCACCCTCGGCGTTAACTGAAAAGGAAGGCGTTTTTTCATGATGAAATGGACAGAGTCCCCAAAAAGATCTGCCCTTTCTGACAAGCTTGGTATATCCGCCGATGACGGTAAGTATATCCGACCTTGCCTTAAGCTCTTCAAGCCAATTTTCAGTTATTCCTGCCAATTCTATACCCCTAAACCGCAAGTATTTTTCGGTTTACATTCTTTTATACGACAAAACGAGGTCTTTTTCCTTAATTATTTGAAACTTTTTGGAAAAAATTAAATTTTTCTGATAAAAGCAAGTCCAAAAAGACACAACGTGCTCGTAATTACGCCTTGAATAAGAGCCTCGGAAGAGTTACAACCGCACCCTGCGCACCCGTCCTCTCTTACTATGATATCCGCGCCCTCGCTAGTAGACTCGCTTCCGCTACCGCTCGGATTTTCAAACCACGTATCAGGCGTGGTATCTACCTCGAAGAACGCAACTTTTTCATTTTGACTGTCGTCGGTTGCTATCACCTTGATCGTGTATAAGCCGTCCTTGACAAAAAATATTCCTCCGCCAACAACCTCAAGGAATTCCCCGTCGTGCAAGACCTCGATCACTACCTGCGGATGCTCGTCGTAGTTGTCCGTAACCTTGATGGGAGAAAATGACAAAAAGTCTTCCTTGTCGAACTCAAGCTCGCCCTCGAGACTGATCTCAGGTGATACGGTATCAAGCACGGACACGATCACGCTCTTTTTGCTTTCATTGCCGTATACGTCCTTGCATATTGCGTATACCTCGTACGATCCTACTTTATCGGGCGCAAAGGACTTATCAAAGCTCTTAACTATTTCGTCAAACACGTAAAATAGCTCTGTCTCTACATCAGATAAATCAACGCACTCCACCGTAGGAGCAACCGTATCAAAAACCTCCACGCTCTCTTTTAGAGTAAAGGTCTTGATATCAGGCGGAGTCGTGTCCTCAACCTTGAGTTTATGAATAATGTGCGTAGAATTTTTTGCCTTTGAATGATCCGTAAGAGTATATTCTACCTCGTATTCGCCTATCGTTAGCTCCACCTCGTCGAGCTTAGACAG
>JAZQYC010000239.1:0-4115 GCA_045633285.1 Clostridia bacterium
ATATATACCATTTCCGGTGGTAATGGCGTTGAGGATCCACCTGTTCCCATCCCGAACACAGAAGTTAAGCTCAACAGCGCCGAAGGTACTTGGCTGGACACGGCCCGGGAGACTAGGTCACTGCCGGATTTCCAAAAAAGAAAGACACTCAATTAGAGTGTCTTTTCTTTTAGCAACTTGGCATATTAAAAGGACTGCAACTTAAATTGCAGTCCTTATTCGTTTAATAGGTTTAATATCCCAAATTTTCGTTGATGAGAACGATTTCGGTCACTCCGATCATGGGAGCTTTTAGGTGGACGGAAAGTCCACAGCAGATCCGGTCGGGGGAAGAGCAATCGTAGCATTTGTCTGCCTTGACTGCGCAGGGCGTCTTCATTCCAAGACGTTTAGCGTTCAAGGGGGCTGCGATATTTCTTGCTCTCCATAGTGCTTCGTCGTAGGTAGGAGCGATCTTGTTTTTTCCGACTACGAGATAAACCTTGTCGTGTCCGTAAAAAATAGAAGAAACTCTATTACACGCACCGTCGATATTAATTATTTCGCCCGTTTCAGCAAGTCCATTCACGGATGAGAGATATATTGACGCCGAATTTGCAAGAGCGCGCATTTCAGTTTTCGTCTTTCCCTCGAGAATGCGGTGATGCCAATAGGTGTTGTTGTGGGTAGAGAGCTTTTCGTATACGCCCATTTCCTCTAACGTCATAGAACCACCGAATCCAACGGACGTACCGTCGATAACTTGGTTGAGATATTCCGTTGCGTCCTTTGCCGTATCGAAGACGCTTACCTTGAAGCCTCTTTTTTCAAGTACTGATCTAAGCTTATCAAAATTCATGATTATCACCACTTTGATTATATTTACAAACGGATCAGATATGTATCCTTTGATAAATATATTGTAACATATAAATAATTGAAAAGAAAGAAAAATGCATTGACTGTAAAAAAATACTTTGCTATAATTACAGCACGATAAACGATTCCTATGGAGAAAGTTATGAAAATTGCTACTACCACCGAGGATTTTTTGCAGTATCACGAGGACGACGCCGTCAGAGTCAGAGAAATTGCCAAGGCAGGATTTAAATACATTGATCTTAGCTTGTTCGAAATGAAGCCTGAGTCGAAATATCTTCAAAGCGGTTGGGAGGACGAGGTAAAAAGGCTTAAGGATACGGCAGGTGAGCTTGGTTTGCAGTTCGTTCAGGCGCATTCCGTAGCAGGCAATCTTTTGAGTGAGGACGATAATCACGTTGATTTTATAATCGAAGCTACTGCTCGCTCGATAGAGATCTGCCACGTACTGGGTATCAAAAATACGGTAATTCACGGTGGTAGAAAGGTCGGAATAAAAAAAGAAGAGTGGAACGAGCTGAACAAAAAGGCAATATCGAGACTCTTTCCTATAATGGAAAGGTATGAGGTAAATCTCTTGATGGAAAATTCAGCTACGGCTATATTCAAGGATCTGTATTATGCGTGTAACGGAAGAGATCTGCTTGATTTCGTAAAATGCGTCGATCACCCTTTGGTTCACGCTTGCTGGGATACGGGACACGCTAACATGATGGGCTCTCAATACGACGAGATCGTTACTCTTGGCGCTGACCTTAGAGCCGTGCATTATAACGACAACAGGGGAAATGGTGATCAGCACATGATGCCCTTTTTGGGAACGATAAACCACGACGAGATATTGACTGCGCTTAAGGATATCGGATACGAGGGGTACTTTACCTTAGAGTGCGATCACACCTTACCTGCCTTTGGTGGAGCGAGGGGTAGGAGAGAATTCAGAGACGGAGATCAGCTCAGAAGCGCACCCCTATTCGTTTGGGAGAGAATGGAAGCTCTTACCTATGACGTCGCAAAGCATATTCTTTCAACCTACGGTATGTTTGAGGAGTAAAAAGTAAAATTAAACACGAAGAGCCAAAGTGGTCGAATGACAACTTTGGCTTTTTTAATTGGAATTACAAATGAAATGGGTGAATGCGAATTGCGATCAGGTCAAAAGTCCGTCAAAGGTTTCCTCAAAAATTTCACACAGCTTGGCAAGGCAGGTAAAGCTTGGTTCGCAAATACCCTTTTCCCATGCACTGACCGTTCGCTGATCAACTCCAACGAGATCAGCAAGCTCTCGTTGGGTTAATTTTTTCATTTTGCGAAAATTATATAGATTTTCTTTGAATTGGATCCCTATCATGATAGTATAATTTACCAAATTTAATAGTAAAATGCTTGATTTACCAAAATATTTGGTATATAATAAAAAAGTAGTAATTAGTAGGTCGAAAAGGAGAAAAAAATGTCAGTTTTTACCGAAAGACTCGTGGTGCTCAGGAAAAAGAGAAAGCTTACGCAAACAAAGGTGGCATCTTATCTTGGAATAGCGCAGGCGTCTTACATAAGATACGAGAAAGGAACGAGCGAGCCGACACTTGAAAATCTAGCAAAAATATGTGATCTCCTTGACGTTACCGCAGACTACTTGATGGGGAGAGAGGATTTTCTTGCAAAAAAGATGTCCTCGCTCTTTGACGGAGGAAAAGCCGTATCGGTTGAATAAAGGCCTTTATATATTATAATATATATTATATATAGTATAATCAATAATATATATATGAAAACGTGCAATGTTCACCATAAGTTGTGGCTTGATTTTTGATTTAAACGATATATTGCGCTCAAAAAACTTTTCTCTTCACGAAACTAGAGAAAAGTTTTTTGTTTTTTAAAGATGAGGGATATTTTCGCCCAAAAATTCGCAAAAAAAAGTTTAAAAATTTAGTTAAAAACGCTTGACGATAGTTTGACATTGAGTTATAATAATCAGGCTGCACTTTTATAAGGGATGATGCGGGAGGTTACTTGAGATCAAGGTTTTTGGATCACAAGATAGTTTCCGCGGACCAAGTCAGGACATCTGACGGACGGACTTCGTGCACGGGGATATTGGGCTGACGAGCCTTTTATTTACGGGGCAGTATGACACACACGGCATAGTGTACGAGGAACGAAAAAAACTATTTACGGAGGTACTTGTAACATGGCAAGTCAAAAAATCAGAATTAAACTCAAAGCGTACGATCACAACTTAATCGATGCTTCCGCTGAAAAGATCGTTGAAGCAGTTAAGCGTACCGGCAACAAGGTATCAGGTCCCATACCTCTTCCTACTGAGAAGGAAATAGTGACCATCTTACGTGCTACTCACAAATATAAGGATTCGAGAGAGCAGTTTGAACTTAGAACTCATAAGCGTTTGATTGATATCTACAATCCTACGGCTAAGACGGTTGACAGCTTGATGAAGATCGATCTTCCCGCCGGTGTTGATATCAAGATAAAGCTTTGATAAATAAAATCGGAGGTGAACTTTATCTATGAATAAAGCAATCATTGGTAAGAAATTGGGCATGAGTCAAATATTTGCCCCGGACGGAAAGGTAATTCCCGTAACCGTAGTTCTCGCAGGACCTTGTCCTGTCGTTCAGAAGAAGACGGTTGAAAAAGACGGATACGCTGCACTTCAGGTAGCTTTCGAGGACACGAAAGAGTCCAGAGTAAACGCTCCCGTTGCAGGTCAGTTCAAGAAGGCTAACGTTTCTGTAAAGAGATTCCTTCGCGAGCTTCGTCTTGATAATACGGAAAGCTATGAGATCGGTCAGGAGATCAAATGCGACGTATTTGCTGCAGGCGACCACGTAGACGTAGTCGGCACCAGCAAGGGTCGTGGTTTCTCGGGTACGATCCAGCGTTGGAACACGGCACGTGGTCCTATGGCACACGGTTCCGGATACCACAGAGGTGTTGGTTCTTTGAGCAGTAACTCAGATCCTTCACGTGTATTCAAGAACAAAAAGATGCCCGGTCAGTACGGTGCTGAGCGTGTAACCATTCAGAATCTTGAGATCGCTAGAGTGGACGCTGATCGTAATCTCCTTCTTATAAAGGGAGGTATCCCCGGAGCTAAGGGTTCGCTTGTAGTCGTCAAGCAGTCCATCAAAGGATAAGGAGATAGCCAGCTATGTTGAAAGTTAAAGTATATAATATGAATGGCGAAGCAGTAAGCGACATGAAGCTTAACGAGAGCGTATTCGGAGTAGAAT
>JAZQYC010000240.1:0-1724 GCA_045633285.1 Clostridia bacterium
AAGAGGTCGTCTGAAAATGAGCCTTTGCGAAAAGCACGATTTCACCGTGGATATAGACGAGAGCGGTGAATACACCACGACCGATATTGATTTTGGCGGAGATCATTATAGAGTTGCAGTCAAGGCGGACGGAAGAGAAGAAGAAAAGGGCTATACGCTTGACGTAACTATACATTTCGTTGAGGGAGCAAGCGTCAAATATATTACGTTCTTCTTTGGTCAGGAAGAATCAGAGATCACATCAAGCGAAAATCCGGGAGAGGACTTCGTTCAGGGTGCTTTCAAAATGGCACTGAGGTCGGTAGACGGTAAGAAATTCATAAGATCGGTCTTTGCTAAGGCTAAGGGCTTCGTGGAAAAAAGAGGACGCAGGATATTTACTCAAAGGTTTAAGCTTGAAAAGCTAGAATAAATAGTTTTACAAATAGACAAAATAAGCATATAATCTTACTTATAAAGCCCTTGGCTTTTAAGTACAATATACAAAAGACAATCGGAGGACGATATGCATACCGAAAAGAAAATAGATGGGAAACGAATTTATGACGGAGCTATATTGAAGCTTGACGTTGATACCGTTGAGCTTGAAAACGGAAAGAGCGCAAAGCGTGAGATTGTTCGCCATAGAGGAGCGTGCGCGGTGCTTGCCGTTGACGAGAGTGATGATTTTTATTTGGTTCGTCAGTTCAGATATCCTTATATGAAGGAGATGCTCGAGATCCCTGCCGGCAAGCTTGACGAGGGTGAAGATCCGCTTGACTGCGCTAAGCGTGAGCTTTTAGAGGAAACCGGACTTATCGCCGAGAAATGGAGCTACGTAGGGGGGTTTTGTCCATCGCCCGGCTACACGGACGAGATTGTTCATATTTTTATTGCCAGAGAGCTATCGCAAAGCGAGGCAAATCCCGATGAGGACGAATTTCTAGACGTAGAAAAGTATAACATTATCAAGATCGACAAAATGATCGACAGCGGAGAAATAACGGACGCAAAAACCGTGCTTGCCGTATATAAGTTTGCATTAAGCGAGAGATAATAGAAAAAACGTAAAAACAAAGAGCAAGATTGAAGTGAACTTCTATCTTGCTCTTTTCTTTTTAAGTCAGAGATTGTTTTTAGAGATTGTAGTACTTTTCAAACTCTGCGGGGTGGGGGATCTTGGAAAGCTCGGAGCATTCACGTCTCTTGGTCTTGATAAAGTTCTTGATAAGCTCTTCGGGGAATACACCGCCTGCGGTGAGGTATTCATAATCCTTTTCAAGAGCGTCAAGAGCCTGCTCAAGCGAGGTGGGAAGACCCTGAAGCTTAGCTTTTTCCTCCTCGGGAAGATTGAACAAATTCATATCGTAAGGACCCCAACCGTTAGCGTGAGGATCGATCTTATTCTTGATACCGTCAAGACCTGCCATAAGAATAGCCGCAAAGCAGAAATAAGGATTGCAGGTAGCGTCGGGATTACGAAGCTCGAAACGACGCTCGTTAGGAGTCTTAGCGTATGCAGGAATACGGATAACCGCGCTACGGTTGCTCGTTGCGTAGCCAACGGTAACGGGAGCTTCAAAGCCAGGTACGAGACGCTTAAAGGAATTCGTGCTGGGGTTAGTGATAGCGCAAAGCGATGCAATGTGCTTCAAAAGACCGCCCATGAAGTAGTGTGCCGTTTCGCTGAGGTTAGAGTATCCACCGTCCTTTGAAAATACGGGCTGACCGTCCTTCATAAGAAG